>JAGGXZ010000181.1 GCA_021162805.1 Candidatus Poribacteria bacterium | reverse complement strand
GAAAGATAGGGATGAGAAGATGAAAAGATTTGATTCTTTTTCGGCCTTTGGTGCCGGGAGGGGAGATTTTACCCTTATCAAAGCGTTGAAAAGCCCTGGCCGGTTCCCCCTCACCATTGAAAAACTCCGCCGGATATGTGATAATTCACCTCGAAAATTAAGGCGGTGGTATACCTATGATCCGGGGAGAGTTGCTGAAAAAAGTATCCTCGGCGATAGGAAGGGTCGGCGGGGATATCGTAGTGGTGGGATATCTCTTCGGTTCCACCCTGAAACCATATAGGTTTAAAGGCGACCTCGATATCGGGCTTCTGATCGAGGAGGATGCCTTAAGGGAGGGAACCCTGAAAATTCGAAATAAAATCTATCTAAAACTTAGAGCCTTCCTGGAGAGGGAAGATATAAATGTGGTTATCCTGAACAACGCTCCGCCACTCCTAAGATATGCCGTGATAAAAGAGGGTATGCTGGTTTATGAGAAGGACGAGGAACGGCGGGTGGACTTTGAGGTCAAGACGATGCTGGAATATTTCGATTTCTCCCGTATAATGGAGATGTTCTGGCAAGATATGAGAGAGAGGATAAGGGATGGGAGATTTGCAGAACCATATCATTAAGAGATTGATGGGAATAGTGGAAACGGAGCTGATGCTTTTGAAGGGGAAGCAGAGGACCTCCCTTGAGGAATATATGAACGATTCAAGCCTGCATCGATATCGGCGCCAGGATAATATCGAGGATGTCCTTTAGAAAGGCGGAGAGCTATCATGATATCTTCGATATCTTATCTCAATACGGGATAATCGATCCGAATCTGAGGGATAAAATGCACGAGCTGGTGGGATTGAGAAATATTTTGGTGCATGAATATAGGCTTATAGAACACAGGGAGGTTTATAGGCATTTGCGGGAAAGCCCGATCGTTCTGGAGGAGCTGGGGGAAAGATAGCAGGATTTTTGGAACGACATGAAGAAGAGGGAGCTTGAGGGCGAGGTTAAAAGGGGGCTTACGGTCAAGGCGTTCATATTGTCGATGATCGCTTCCGTGATCATCGCCTTCTGGACGCAGCATAGCGAGCTCGTTATAGATAGCCCCAGTTTTAACAGCATTCATCCCTCCATCGCCGGGTTCTTCGCCGTCATATGTATCTCGCTGTTTCTAAACCCCATCCTGAGGATAATCCGGCGGGAATGGGCTCTGGATCAGAGGGAGATGCTGGTGATCTACTCGATAATGATCGTCGTAGGACCTATAGTTTCAATCGGCGGAGTTCATTTTCTACTGCCCACCCTGATCGCCCCCTACTATTACGCCACACCTGAAAACGAGTATGCGGAGCTCTTTCACGAATACATCCCCTCCTGGTTCGGCCCGAAGGATCCTGAGGTGATCAGGGAGTTTTATGAGGGAAGCTGGGGAGGTAAGGTGCCATGGGGAGCGTGGATCAAACCGCTTATGCTCTGGAGCCTTTTTCTGCTTGCCGTCTACTTCATCTTTATCTGTCTAAGCGTCATCATACGCAGACAGTGGGTCGAAAAGGAAAAACTCACGTTCCCGCTCGTGCAACTTCCGTTTGAGATGACCCGCAATCCCGGGCCGACAAGGATATTCAACCCGTTTTTCAGGAACGGTCTGATGTGGATTGGCTTTCTGATCCCCGTTATCCTCCACGGCATAAACGGCACACACAACTACATACCCTCTTTCCCTTGGATACACTATAAACATATCAACATCAACCGGTATTTCACCGAAAAGCCGTGGAGCGCTATGGGAAGGACCGAGCTGTCGTTTTATCCCTGCGTCATCGGGTTTTCGTATATCCTGACGGTCGATCTTTCCTTCAGTGTCGCCTTTTTTTATCTTTTTTCCAAGGCGCAGATGATATTCGGATCGGCTATCGGATGGACCGGCAAGAGCAGTTCCTCCCTGGCACAGTTTCCGTTTGTCGAGCAACAGGGAGGAGGAGCTTTTCTGGCCATAGCCCTTATAAGCCTGGTCGTCGCCTGGAGACACATAATTTCGGTTTTGAGGCGGGCTTTCCTGGGGGACAAGCGGGTAGATGACTCGGATGAACCGTTGCCCTATAGATGGGCAGTTTTGGGATATCTAGGGAGTTTCCTCTTCCTTGTGGGATGGAGCATGGCGGCGGGGATGTCGTTCGGCACGGCAGCCGTTTTTTTCCTCCTCTTCTCCCTCTTTGCCCTATCCCTGACAAGGATGAGGGTTCAGGCCGGACTTGGATGCGTCCACGGACCGATGACCGTGCAGGATCTGATGCTTGCAGTCCGGGGGACGAGGGGATTGGGGGTCAAAAACCTGACCGTGCTCTCCCACTATTTCTTCATGACGGGCGAGATGAGGGGTGTGATGTCCGTCATGCCGAGCCAGCTTGAGGGGTTCAGATTGGCACAGTATGCGGGGATAAACCCCCGCAGGTTGCTCCTGGGCGTGATGCTGGGATCGGTCATAGGGTTAGCCCTGGCGTATTTCGCCGCCCTCAGAACCATATACAGGTTCGGCGGGAACATACTCAACCATTGGCGTGTCAGATCGATGCCGCATATCCCATTCATTCAGCTCAGATCCATCCTCGTAAATCCCCGCGACGTGGATTGGGTAGGACTACAGTTCGTGGCGCTGGGAGCGGGTTTTACGCTCTTTTTGACCTTCATGCGTCTGAGGTTCCTATGGTGGATCTTCCACCCCGTGGGATATGCCGCCGCCTATACCGGCAGAACCATCCACTGGGTCTGGTTCCCGACCCTATTGGGATGTATTTTGAAATACGCCGCCCTCAAACACGGCGGCGCTAAAACCTACAGGAGATTTCTCCCATTCTTCCTGGGACTGATACTAGGCGATTTCTTCATGGGCGGATTCTGGGGGATAATAGGTCTCTCTTCGGATCAACCTGGATATCTGCTCTTCCCTTGAGAACTTCATATCCGCTGCAAGCGAATT
Source organism: Candidatus Poribacteria bacterium (assembly GCA_021162805.1). Taxonomy (NCBI): domain Bacteria; phylum Candidatus Poribacteria; species Candidatus Poribacteria bacterium. The sequence continues at coordinate 29,733 of JAGGXZ010000181.1, read as the reverse complement.
CATAAAAAGTGAATGGCAGTTCAACCCTATATAGCCCCTGATCCATTGAAAATTCAGTTATTATCTGGTGTCAGCGCCTTGGCATACATATTGCTGAGCTGAAGGCTGTAAAGATCTCCTTTAAATTGATCGTGAATAGGAGGGTCGAAGGATGAAGGGTATATACGTTCTCGCGGGGATCCTCTGTCTCATGATGATCTTCGCTTTCTCCGCCAATTTGAGGGCGGAGCCAGTTGCTCAAGATGAGGGAAGTCAGGAGGTGACCAAAAGCCTTACCATATCGGATATCTCCATCCCTCATCTCCTCAGTTCCCTTAGGCTCAAGGTACAAACCAGGGCCGAGATAAAGATAACAAACCCTGATGACGGCACCGCGATCTTCCACAAGGAGTTCAAACAGCCTGGAAATCAGCTATCAACCTCTCATATCGTCTACTTCCCGGATGGCGGAACGTATCACGTCGAAGAGCATTATTTCATTGAGGCGATGCCAGATCTGCCGCTGCCTTTCCCTACCTTCGTCATCTTCAGGGCAGATCCGATCTTCGAATGGGACGCCGAGGTACCTTGTGAGGGCAATTACACTTTAAGCTTAGACGCCACATGGAATCCAGATTCATCCGTCGAGATAACGGGTTTCATATCGACGAACCCATCCCCTGTCACACTTAGTCACCTGCTTGATGGAGGAAGCGTGGACATCGAGATCGATTGGAGTCAAAACGATATCAATGTCGAGTTTGAAGGGCAGATCGACAAAATGACGAATATCGAAGGTGAGGAGGGGTGCGGATCGCCCGGCCCTGTCTCGGATCACCGTCCGATCATCTACGAGATCGAACCTGATAGCGGGGTAAAGGGGCAGGTAGTGGATGTTAAGATCACGGGGGCCAATTTCCTCGGCATCAGCGATCCAAGCCAGGTTTCCTTCGGAGATGGGATCGAAGTCTGCAGCGTGACGTTCGTCGATCCATGCACGATTTTCGTCAACATAGAGATATCACCTGATACCGAAGTGGGACCCCGCGATGTCACCCTGGCGAAAAGCGATGATTGTTATTACACGGCGGAAGGCGCATTTGAAGTCGAGGGCCTCAGAGTGGACAGAGTCATACCCTCTGTCGGGGCACCCGGAACGACTGTGGATGTTATCATCGTGGGCGCCGGGTTCGAGGACGACTCTGTGGTCACCATCGGAGATGACATAACCGTCAACGATGTTTGCCTCATCTCCGAGGGACAGATTAAAGCTAATATAACGATACCTTCCGATGCCTCTCCCGGACCCAGGGATGTCTGTGTGGAAAATCCCGATTGTGATCCGACCACGCTTGAAGGCGGCTTCAGGGTTTCAAGCCCAACCGTTCTCTCCATCCTACCTACCGATGATGAGGCTGATCGTGATGGATACCTGGATATAAGCGCCTGTGAGGGCGACGTGCTGACGTTGGGGATATACCTGAGAACGGAGGAGTGTGTCAACGGCATAGCGGCCTATCTCCATTACGATCCGGAGGTATTGACGGTAATCCCATATGACGGCAGACATGATCCCCCATTCGATCCGGCGGGATTCTTCGGCGATGGCTCGAAGGTGATGGAAAACAGATCGCCGTGCGACGGTCAGCTTAACTATGCTGAGGGCGCACCTGGGATGGGAAAGGACCCCGAGGGATTCGTGGCCTACTTCAGGGTTAAAGTAGTGCACGCCCCCGACGATAAGGTGACTGTGATCGACTTCGATCTCGATAGGGAGAACCACAGGATGACGGAGCTCTCCCTCCACAGCGGGGATTGCAATGATGACGGAACGGCATGCGGTAAAGACGAAACCCTCGTGCCCTTGACCGGAGGGCTTAGGATACATATCATACCGCCGGCTGAGATGTTCATCTCCGGGAAAGTTCGTCTCCAATCCAGAGTAAACCATTCCGCCTTCGTGAGGTTCGAGATCAAAAAGGATGGCGCGGTGGTGTGGAAAGATCAGATACAAACCGATGAGGATGGAAGTTATCATCTCAACGGCCTGTGCATACCTCCAGGTGAGTATGACGTGACGGCTAAAGCCCCCGGGTTCCTTAAAGGGAAGGTCGAGTGTGTAAGTATTCCGGCGATCAACGTCGATTTCTTCCTGTGCGGCGGGGACGTACAGGGCGGTAGGGATGAGTACGGGGATAACGACGTCGATCTCAAGGATTTCAGCAAGTTCGCAAGGGCCTTCGGCAAAGGGATGGACGATCCAGGATATATAGATATATGCGACCTGAATGGGAACGGGGTTGTTGATCTGCCCGACTTCGCCGTGTTGGCCTCTAACTTCGGTGCCACCGGAGCTAATTCTCCGATGTTGATGAACCCCGACATCAGGCTGGAGCTTGAACCGATGATAACCGAAAAGCCGAAGGTCGGTGACCCGGTGGTGATCTCACTAAAAATGGTTAGCGCGCAATCGCTCTACGCGTGTGCCTTCCAGATCGCTTACGATCCCACTAAGCTTCAGTTCCTCGGTGCCGATGAAGGTGAGATCCTCAAGAAGGCCGGTCTCGCCGTTCTTCACGTCAGGATTGAAAAACCCGGCCTCGTTACGATACTAGGCAGCTTAATCGGTGAGAGCAAGGGAATCGATGGAGATGGGGAGATAGCGAAGCTGAACTTCAGGCTGCTTTCAGGCTCCAGCGAGATCAGATTGAACGATCCGGCTGTGATAACGGTCGTGGGCCTGAACGATGGAGCCATGGTGAGGCTCCCCTCCCAATCCATAGCGCTCAACGCCATACCCGAAAGGATGATCCTCGGCCAGAACTATCCCAATCCATTCAACCCCGAGACCTGGATCCCGTTTGCCCTCTCCAACCCATCGGACGTCGTGATACGGATCTTCGACTCAGCGGGCAGGATCATCCGCACGATCGATCTTGGGATGAAAGAGGCGGGATTCTACATGGATAGAGGCAAAGCGGCATATTGGGATGGAAGGAACGATCTCGGTGAGAGGGTTTCGAGCGGCATTTACTTCTACCAGATTCAGGCCGGGGATTTCACAGCCACGCGCAGAATGCTCATCCTGAAGTGATGGAGGTTACAGGCCCGCGGGAGGCGGGGACGGAAAAGTTCTCCCGTCCCCGCTTCATCCTTCAGTTTAGGACTCACTGCCCTCGGTGGGGGTCGTTTCCTCTTCCCCTGCCTCGGATACCGGTGTTTCAGGGGCAACCGTCTCCCCTACCGTCTTGGGTTTCCTGAGGGCACACAGTAGAGCGAAGACGATCACGATGACGCCCACGACCAGGTAGTTGATCCAAAGCGCCGGATGACGAGCAGCTTCAGCCCCCTCCGCTGCTTTCTCGATCGGGAGCACCCAACTGGCGACGATGGCCCAGATGCCCATGACCACGTTCACCCAGCTCAGGTAATCCCTCCTCAGAGCTGTCCACAGGGCAAAGCCCAGGATAATGACACCAACTATCGTGAAGTTGATTCCCACGGCGGTTCTGGTGACCGGCAGGACGAAGCCCGCCACGATCATCCAGATACCAAGTACGAGGTTAACCCATCCCTGCCACATGACTTTGAACCTCCTTTATTTTTCATCGTGGAGGGAAAGGGGCATTACCTCCTCATCCCCCATCCCTGCGTAGAATATTATAATTCGATTCTGATTCAGAATCAATAAGTATTTTAGATTCAGAAAGAGGGTGTATAAGAAATCTATCGGAGGCTCAAGCGGCCAATGTCATCTCACCGGAAGGGGGTAAATATACGTCTCTTGAATCCGCCGCTGGATCGTTGTATAATCACCCGTGTAGGACGATTTCACCTAGTCGAGGTATCCTAATGTCTCAGATCAACAGGAGGTTAATCCTCAAATATGGCGGTATAGCGGCTGCCGGGGTAATCGTCGGCGGCTCGGTTATCACCTTCGGCGGATGTGAAGGGTGCACGGGCAGAAGATCCACCACCTATCAATGGGCAGAGACCAAGGGAAAGGCAAGTCGTATAGACCTTGAGGCTGTCGAAAGGGCTATGCGCGAAAGCAAGGACGTCACGGAGTTCGAACGAAAGGTCAACGAGATCTATCAGGGCGACGAGCTGGTGCTTATAGAGGTCAAAAACATAAGCCGCGATCTTCAAGAGGTTTCCGGATACGCCGATGTGAACGATAACGGACAGATAGACGATCAGGATGAGAAACTCTTCACCTTCAGGCGAAGGAACACACCTGATGGCGGGGCCGATTACACGATGATCGGTTATGGGCCGAACTACGGATATTATCACACAGGTCATCTCACCGAGACCCTGCTCAACACCTGGCTCTTGCTGAGGATACTCGACACGCCAAGATATACCACCATCCCCTACTATCACACCCCGCGCGATCGAGTGGTGATCATAAAACAGGAGCGCGAACGGTTTCGACGTTCCCCTCAGTATCGAAGACGTGTGACGACCAGAACCGGCACAGCCACGCGAAGGGCGAGCTCCACGGCCAGCAGATCAAGATTTGCGACCCGGCCGGGGACAACCATGAGGAGAGTCACCCGTCCGAGAACCACCACAAGATCGAGGTGGGGTAGTTTCCGATCCAGCTTTAGGCCCAGAAGATTCGGAGGTTTTAGGGGCTTTGGCGGTGGATTCCGAAGTTTCGGCGGCGGTTTCAGAGGTGGCGGGAGATAGGCCGATGATGCCCGTAAAGGAGGAGGATGAACTCTCCCTCTTCTACGTGGAGTCCATCTCGTCCGGATTTGAAAACCCCCTCATCCTCAGGATAACGCTGGGCGAGATGCCCCTGGCCGACGGATTTTACGCCTGTTTTGAGATGAACGATCTGCCCGAAGATATGAAGCTCGCTGAGCTCATAGATAGGGCCTCACATGCCGAGCTCAACGAGAGGGATATCAGGGTAAACCCTGACCTCCCCGATATCCTTGACTCCCTCAAAGCCCTCCTCAGGGAGCAGAGGGAAGGGCTTGTGGAGATCCGCTATTACCGTAACGGATTGGGAGAACCGATCGATCCAAACGGATACATGAGGGATTATCTAAATGGCGTGGAGATCAACGGACAAAAGCTTAACCTGATCGATCTCATCCTGGAGGTGAGGGAGGCATTCGACCCATTGGAAGGCATCCCCCCTTCCGAGAGGGAAGATCTTCTGTTTTCCCTCAGATCCGCCTTTCTCCTCTATAAGCTCAGCGGATCTGACCTCACCCTTGAAGAGGTCTCAGATCGGATCAAACCTATCGTGGATAACCTGATCGAGAACGGTCTTATCGAGGTCGTCGATAGAAGATATGTTCTGACTCCGGAGGGCCAGGAGGCGATTGAGCTTCTCTTTGAGGAGGCCTCATATTACACCGATAGATACGAGATATTCGGTGATGTGGAGTTCGAGGGAGATGAGATCAGATTTAACAGCGGCAATGGCGTAAATCTGATCGTCAGGGCGATGGAATGGGATGGTCTGCTGCCGCAGAGGGCGTTTTTCATCTTGTCCATCTACTTCGGCCACCTAGACGATCTGGAAAACTGGCAGGAGGAGATCTTCTCCGAGGATCTCCTCAGAGGGATCTTCTGGGATATCTTCCACTCGCCCTCTATAGACGAGATAGGCGAGGGGAGAATGGAGAGGATTATGATCACCGCCGAGAAACTCAGGAGGATGGGCGATGAAGAGGGGATTGAGAGGGAGATATAAGATCCTCATCCCCTTCGTCACCATGGCGATTTTGATTCCTCTCGCTTTGCTCCTTATCCCGCTTCCGAATGGGCTGTATCCTCCACTCTCGCAGGTGATTCGATTCCGCGATGGGTCGATTATGAGGGTCTACCTGAGTTCGGATGGAAAATGGCGTATATGGACGTCCCTGGAGGAGATAGACCCGCTGTTGGTTCGCACAACCATATGTTATGAGGATCGGTTTTTCAGGTGGCATCCGGGCGTTAACCCTTTCGCCATCATTCGGGCGATATGGCAGAATGCGCGAGCGGGCAGGATAATCTCCGGTGGATCGACCCTGACGATGCAGTTGGCCAGATTAGCGGAGCCCAAACCTCGAACGATATTCGCCAAGCTGCACGAGATGTTCCGGGCAGTTCAGTTCGAGCTTCGCCTGGGCAAGCGGCATATATTGGAGCTTTACCTCAACCACGCTCCATATGGCCGGAACTACGAGGGGGTAGGGGCGGCAGCGTTGGCCTATTTCGGAAAACCTCCAAAGGATCTGACACCCGCCGAGGTGGCTTATCTGGTGAGCCTTCCTCAATCCCCCACATCCCGTTGTTCGGGGACAGGCGATCCGCTGAGGGCGATCGAAGCTCGAAATCGGGTTTTAGCCCGTATGAGGAGGTATAACCTGATAGATGATAAGCAATATGAGGAGGCGTTGAGGACGCCCGTACCGGATCACGTCCGGAAGTTCCCCTTCCATGCCCCTCATGCCGCCGATTACCTCCGGCTGATCCACCCGAATGGGGTTGATATCCGATCGACCATCGATCCCAGGATTCAGCATATAGCCGAGGAGATCGCCAGAAGCCATGTCCCGAGGCTACGCGAGCTCGACGCTTATAACGCCAGCATCGTCGTCATGGAAAACGCCACACGTCAGGTTCGAGCGCTGGTCGGATCGCTCGATTACTGGGACGACGTCCATGGAGGGCAGATCATCGGTTTTGATGTGCTCCGCTCCCCCGGGTCCGCTCTGAAGCCGTTTCTATATGCGCTGGCACTTCAGGATGGCATCATCACTCCGGCTACAGCTCTGGAGGACGTGCCGGGAGATTTCAGCGGCTTTCGGCCCTCAAATTTCAACGGCAGGTATCGAGGTCTCGTGCCGGCTGAGCTCGCCCTGGCTTATTCCCTGAATTACCCTTTCGTAGATCTTCTGAGACGGACGGGCTATCGGAGGTTTCTCTCGTTTCTGGAGAGCGCCGGGTTGGCGAACGGAAAGAGGCATGATTACGGTTTAACCCTCATTACAGGCGGTATGGAGGTTCGGCTTTTAGATCTGACCAATCTCTACGTCACCCTTGCACGCGACGGCAGACATGGATCACCTCGCCTTACGGAAGGCGATAGGTTAAGGGAGAAGGAGCTTCTAAACCCCGGTGCCGTATCGCTGACCCTCCGCGCTCTATCGCTTAGAGGGCGTCCCGATGCCCCCAAAGCACATAACCTTCTGAGCTCGAATGTGATTGTCTACTGGAAAACCGGCACCTCATGGGGACGGCGTGACGCGTGGTGTATAGGACTCACACATGATTTCACCGTCGGCGTCTGGGTCGGCAACTTCTCAGGCAAGGGGGCAGAGGGAATTGTGGGGGCTGAAGCGGCCGCGCCTATAACTTTCGACATCCTCGCCGCCCTCGGCTCCAAGGTCAAAGAGATCCCAATGGCGTATGATCACTTAGTTCAGATTCCGGTCTGTTCCCTTTCCGGACTACCTCCCTCCGACCACTGCCCGGAGACCAAAAAGGTTTGGGTTGTGCGAGATCGAATTCCGTCGCGAAGATGCCCCTTCCATAAGGCCTTCCTGGTTGAGGCGAGGACCGGCTATCGGGCTTGCCCGTGGAAGCGATATCGTCCCGGAGAGGTGGTCTGGCGGACTTTCACGATATATCCTCCGCTTGTAGCTGCCGTCATGGGGCTTAAAGGCGCCCCTCCTCCTCTGCCACCCGGCTGCGGCGGAGAGGTGACGAGGACGGGACTTCGCCTCATACATCCCACGGACGGATCAAGCTACCTCATGACGCGAGGGATACGAAACACGGGTCAGATTCCGCTCCAGGCCTACACAGATGCTGGCGATGGGAGGATCTATTGGTTCGCTAACGATCAATTCATCGGGCGAACCAAATCGGGAGAGACCTATCTCCTCAGGGCGCAGCCGGGTGAACTGCGGATCGCCGCCGTCGATAGCGCCGGAAACACCGCCCGCGCCCGCATCACCATCCATTCTCTCTAGAGCAATTGAATTTTCCATTTGTTCTTTCAACTATCCGCCGGGCCTGAGAGGATCATATGAGGCTGCATTCGATTTCCAATAACGCCGCCTATATCGGTATCCCCGCCTTTCGGTTGTACGTTTTCCACGCCAATCTGTATAGCGGGTTTAAACGTCTCTTAATTCCAGCGGATTTAACCAGGTCGAGCCATTTGAGTTCGGCCTCAACAGCTTCATCGTAACACTTCCGCACGAAAGCCGTACGGGTTGAGACATCTCCATCAGCTAGATCAAGCGCCTGAGCTATGAACCGTTCCTCCAAGATATCCCGCTCGGATTGGAAAAGTTCGACGCGATGCTCATAATCCTTGAGCACGGTTCGATGCAATTCCTCGTGACGCCAGAAGAGCGTTGACGGATCATATATGCCCGTTGGTTTCGGTCCCATAGACGGCAGCGGTGTATCCAACCAGACGGGTTTGAAGATGCTGGTACAGGGCGCCGCTGTACCGGTGAAGAAGCACATGGGATGTTTGGGATGCAGATGACAGATCAGCGAGCCGGTGGTCTGACTGCCGCGTATCGGGCCGAAACCTGCATGCATACAGATGTTTGTCCCGGTCAATCCACGATCCGGCCGCCAATTTCCATCGGCATCCTCGCCATGATCGCGCAATATCTCTGTCATCGTCCGCACGGTGATGGCATTCTGCCGTCTCATAAGCAAATCCATACTTCGTTTGCGGCGCTTGCGACAATCGCTGAGCTTCGTATAGAGGAAATCCGAATAACAGCGTGCAAAGTCGAACTCCCTCTGGCTTTTGCACCATCCCTTCCGCACGGCATAGCGAATCAGATCCGGCGAGGCGAGATCCCATTCATCGGTGATCGTCAGGCCGTTGGAGATCGTATAGATGCCCTTTACCTTTTTGGCAGCCCAGTGAGGTCCGGCTGTCTCAAGCACCCAGGCTTCCTGTGGATCTGCTATGAGGAAACTGTTATGATAATAAAACCTATGCTGAAATCCGCAGTTTCCGCCCTGGCCGTATTTATCCAGCAGATCGGTTATCACGTTGACCGCCTCGATGGCTGTCCTGGCGCGTTCCAGCGCAAGGCGCAGCAGATCCATACCTGTCAGACCGCCCTTTTTGTTGTAGGGCTCCTTGGTGAAAACCGCCTCATTGCCAATGGCAAGGCCGTATTCGTTGACGCCCATCTCCGCGCCCCAAATCCAGAACGGTTTGGCCAGCAGTACCGCGTACGTGTGCGACACTTGGGGCACTTCGATATACGTGCAACGGACATTGGTATCGGGCGGATGGTCCGCGGCCGGCACATAGATCACCTGATGTGCCTCATTCGGCTCCCGATCGGAATTCTTGGCGAATATGGTCACACCATCGGCGGTTACGTCGCTGGTGGCGACCATCGTATCGCAGCTGAGGAATATCATACGTGCTGACATCCCTCACCTCACAATTCCCTCTTTATTCCCAGCGCCAACAGCGGCCATATATCCGCTGTTGGATGAAGTCTTAAAGCTACTTAAAATACTTTCCAATTCTATGTAATCGGTTATAATCCCATCAACCGGAAGGTCCGCAAACCTCTTAGCGTCTTCTTCCCCGTTTAAAGCACATCGGCCTTGATGGCGTTGGTAGTGCCGGGGATATCGGTCGGAAGGCCGGCCACGATCACCACCCTGTCCCCTTTGGAGACCATACAGGAGCGAAGGGCGACCTGTTTGGCCCTTTCGATCAGCCGGTCCGTATCTGATATCTCCTCTATCAGGAAGGGATACACGCCCCACATCAACGTCAGCCGTCTCAGGGTCGTCTCCCTGGGCGTGACGACGATTATCGGCGCGTGGGGCCGATATTTCGCGACGAGCCTGGCCGTCTGACCGGATCGGGTGCAGCAGATGATGGCCTTTGCGCCGATATCCAAGGCGATGTAACAGGCAGCGTGGCTTATGGCGTCCGGCACATCCTCCTCAGGTGTCATCCTCCGCTCCTCCATCATCCCGACGTAATCTATCGCCTCCTCAGCCTTACAGGCCACCTCTGCCATCACCTCAACCGATTTGACGGGAAATCTCCCGATAGCCGTCTCGCCCGAAAGCATCACTGCATCCGTCCCGTCGAATATCGCATTGGCTATGTCGCTCACCTCCGCCCTCGTCGGATAAGGCTGCTGGATCATGCTCTGTAACATCTGCGTGGCCGTGATGACCGGTTTCCCCTGTCCGTTCGCCTTGCGGATGATCTCCTTCTGAACGACCGGCACATCGCTAAGCGGTATCTCCACACCCAGATCTCCCCTAGCGACCATCACACCGTCGGAGACTGTGATTATCTCGTCCATCCTCTCCACCGCCTCGTGTTTCTCCATCTTCGCTATCACGTGCACATCCATCCCGCTCCTCTCTATCCTCTCCTTAACGTTCAGGATATCCTCGGCGGATCGGACGAACGAGACGGCGACCCAATCGACGCCGTGTTTCAATCCGAACTTCAGGTCTCTTATATCCTTCTCCGTCACGGATGGCACGCTCAGTGAGACACCCGGCACATTTATCCCCTTGTGAGAGCTCAGCTCGCCCCCGACCACCACCTCACATCGCACCTCGATCCCGTCGGTATCCAGAACCCTTAGCTCCATCTCGCCGTCGGCGAGCATTATCCTATCTCCCCTTTTGACATCTCCGGCGAGCTGGGGATGGCTTATCGGTATTCGACCCTGCGATTCAGCTTTATCCTCGCCGCTCAGTATGACCTGGCTTCCTACCTTGAGCTCGATTGTCCCTTCGATCTCGCCCACCCTTATCTTCGGACCGCATAAATCCTGCATTATCGCTATCGGGATGCCGGTCGCTCTGGAAGCCTCCCTCACGGCCCTCATCTGGAGCAGATGTTCCTCATGGGTGCCGTGTGAAAAGTTTATCCGGGCGACGTTCATCCCGCTCTCGATCATCCTTTGGATGGTCTCCAGATCATTGCTGGCAGGGCCTATCGTGCAGACGATCTTCGTTCGCTTCAAAGCTTACACCTCACCCAGCACGGTGCAGGGCATACTGTCGACCCCCTCCACGAAAAGGGGGACGACGATCACCCTCTTCAGCCTCGAAAGATCCTGATCTAGATTCATATCCTCCACGATCAGCACGTATCTTGAGCCGTAGCCCTCGCATCCGGTCAGGATACGATGTGTCAGGACGCTTTCCCCCGGGAAGGCGGGCGATCCGACCGATACGCAATCTACGCCCACACATCTGACCTCCTTGAGTTCCTCGACGATGAAACTGGCGGCGTCGGGTGAGAGGCAAGGGGATCGACGGCTGAACTTCTGGGGATCTTTACTGCGGATTCGAGCATATCCGGTCCGGATGAGGAGCATATCGTATCCTGAAAGGTCGCCAAACCCTTTGATCTCATCCAGCTCAATCAACGACGGCCCCTCCTTTGGTATGTCGAGCACCTTGGGCGATCGGAAGACCAGCTCATCCGGTGAGAAATCAGCTATGGGCCTGCCATTGGGGTTGAAATGGTTGGGAGCGTCGATATGGGTTCCGTCGTGATTCCCAAACTCAATCAGATAGGTCTGACATACGCCCGTCTCGAAGGACGATCTTTGATGGATCTTCAGCGAGACCTCCCGTCCAAAGGCGGGATCTTCCTCTCTAAGCACATGTGAGAGCATTATAAACATTCCATTCACCTTTGAAATCAATAAATTTTTCTCTGGCTTCTAATAGGGATGGTTCATATCCCCCAGGAATCGCTGAAGGTTACAATATTCTTATCCTCTCATCACCCCCAAAGCATCAAGCTGCTTTGGCCTCCCCCTTACCCACCAGCCCGTCTAACACCTCAGACCATCTCAGAACTTCATTACACCCTGCTATCTGCACCAGCTCCCTCCTCTCCTCTTTCTCCTGGGAAAGATGTGATGATTCCAATAAAGTTGTAACAACGGTCCAAGCCATATATTTTTTGTGGATTGGTGAGGTATTGTACCTCATTTGGAGGTTCCCATTCAAAGCCAGATAGGCTGAGGCTGATGGGCTGATCTCAGGTTCCCTACGTTTAGGATCAAGAGCCGAGCTCGATCGCCGCCTCGAACATGGCCTCGATGTTTTCAGGTGGAACTCCTATCTGGATGTTATGTACCTGGTTGAAGACATATCCTCCGCCGGGGGCGAAATCCTCTATCCTCCTTTTGACCTCCTCCCTGACCTGATCGGGAGTGCCAAAGGGGAGGACATGCTGTGTATCGCATCCGCCGCCCCAGAAGACCAGATCTCTCCCGAACTCCCTTTTAAGTCTGGCACTATCCATGTCCTTAGCGGCAACCTGAACGGGGTTGAGTATGTCCACGCCGATCTCGATGAAATCGGGGATAAGCTCATAGACTGAACCGCACGAGTGGAGGAACAGCTTTGCGTTGGAGTGATCCTTTATGTATCTGTAGAGCTTCGCCTGCCTCGGTTTGACCATCTCCCTGTAAAGCTGGGGCGATATCTGGGGGCCTGTCTCCATGCCCAGATCATCTCCCACGACGATCACGTCCACCCGATCGCCCACCGCTTCGATATACTGCCTGAACCTCTCGATATGCATCTCGACGAGCTTATCCATCAGGTATCCGGCGAACCTTTTATCGGCGGCGAGATCCATCATGAAGGTATCCCATCCGCGCAATCCCTGAGCTGCTTCATAAACGCTCCCGAAAAACCCCGCCTCCACTATCGCGTAGCCGCTTTCCTGGAGCTTATCCACGTTATCCTTCAATGTTGAGAGGAGTTCACGGGGCAGCTCATACTGCCAATCATATCCTTCTATATCTTCGATGCTTTCCGCATTCCGGAGCGGATGATATACGTCGTCGAAGTAGAAGCCGCCGGGGGGCATTCGGGATACCACACGTCCCGTCTCATCCCTGACGACCTTCGACCCGTCCGGCAAAGTTTCGGGATTGAACCAATCGGGAATCAGACAGGGTGAGCCATCTGTGAGCTTTCCTTCTTTCCACGATGTGATCATATCCCATTTCCTGGCCTCGGGCAGGGTGGGCCTAACGTCCACGCCGATCTTCTGCAGCACGGGCTCTTCGACAAGAGCTAGCTGCTGTTTCCAATCGTGAACCTTCACCAGTCCGTCCAATCCCCATCTCATCTTAAGCTGTCTGTAAGGCACGGCCATGATGCCGGTGACTATGGTGGAGCCCAGATCTATAGGAACGCGATCGGGCTCCCTATGGTTGATCGCAGCTAAAACCCTTTCCCTCGGTGTCATCTTATATCACCTGTGATCTCCTCCATCGAAGCGGCTTACATCGGAGGAACGAGGAGAAAGAAAATCCGTTGCATGTTCAACGTTTAACGTTGTAACGTTTTCCGTCCTAGTTCCTCGTTCCTTAACCTTTGCAGAGACCTTCTTCTCCAGAGGCTTAACTGTCGGTGGATCAAACTGTAGGAGCTAGGCATTCTTCTTTGAATGCCTAGCCCCTACAAATCTGCGATTCTCCTCCCTGTTACCGGGATGGTTCATCTTGAGTGCGCAAGGCCTTGCGCCCTTTCAATATCCGTTATAGCTTACGATCTCCTCCAGGCTTTTTCTCGGCCTGGGCGAAGGGGACTCATCCGGATATCCCAGGGGCGTGCTCGCAACGACGCGGATGTTATCCGGCACGTTGAGGGCTTTCTTCACCTTTTCCTCGTCGAACCACCCTATCCAGCAGGTGCCCAATCCTCTCTCGGTCGCCGCCAGGACCAGATGTTCCATCGCTATTCCTATATCCACGAGATAATAGGACTGATCTCCCTTAGTTCCTGGCTTGGACGGATCGGCACATGCGACTATTATGACGGGGGCACGGGCTATCCATTCGTTCCCCGCCTCAGCGACCTTCCTCTTGAGCTCCTCGTCGGTGACGACGATGAAATGCCAACACTGTGTATTGGCCCACGATGGAGCGAGTCTCGCCGCCTCGAGCACGTATTTTATGTCCTCCTCCGGAACCGGGTCCGGTTTATACTTCCTGATGCTTCTCCTCTTCTTGATCACCTCCATAAGTTCCATCTCATTCACCTCCATATTCTCTCAATTTCTTGGATCGCTCTTATTTCCCTTGAGTGTAGCGGTTATCCATGAGGAGGAGCGAGGAGAAAGGAACTAGGAACGAGGGGATAAAAACCCTGTTCCTTGCTCCTTGTTCCTCGTTCCTTCAGCTGTGGGCATCAAGGCCATCCATCAGATCAAACCACTCCTTTTAAGCATATCGATCGATCTATCGAAAGCCTCGCAGGTTTTCTCGATATCCTCCTCGGTATGGGCCGCCGTGGTCATCCCGCCGACGGCGGGGGCATCGACGCCGTTGAGCAGCATGGCGCATCTCAGGGCATGGCTCAGTTCAGGGGGATTAGCGCCTTTAAGCTTACGGTAATCCAGCTTACACGCTCCGTAATCACATCTGCCACGTAGATCGCAGTCATGGTTCAGCAGGTACTTGAAACCGGAGAACTCCCCGTAGACACACCAATTTCTGAGCCCGTGTGAGTCTATCACCTCGTTCATCCCCTTTCTGAGCTTTGCCGCCAGTTCGTTCGCCCTCTGACATGGCTCTCCCGTCTTGACGATCTTCAAGGTGGCGATGCCTGCAGAGGCGGAGAGGGGATTGGCGTTATAGGTGCCGGGATGATACATCTTCCTTTTGAGCTTCCACTCTTCATCGTCCTTTATCTCCAATAGCTCCATGATCTCCCTTCTTCCGCACACGGCGCCGCCGGGCAATCCGCCTGCCAGTATCTTGGCGAGGGCGGTCAGATCCGGAAGCACACCGTAATACTCCTGCGCGCCGCCGGGCGAGATCCTGAATCCCGTGATCACCTCATCGAATATCAGCAGGACGCCGTGTCTCCGCGTTAGATCGCGCAGCGCCTTGAGGAAATCCCCGCTCGTCGGTATCACGCCGAAAGAGGCTCCTGTCGGTTCGAGGATGACACAGGCCACATCCCTATCCTCCGAAAGCACCCTTTCGACGGCTTCGATATCGTTAGGCGGACATACGATCGTATTCTCCAGAAATCCCTTCGGTATCCCTGGAGGTGGAGCCTCATATGGAGGATTGGCCCCGATGATCAACGGATCGTTCCAGCCGTGGAAATGACCGGCGAATTTGATCACCTTGTTTTTGCCGGTATACGTTCTCGCCAATCTCAACGTCATCATGGTCGCCTCGGTTCCGGAGGAGGTGAACCTCACCCTTTCGGCTGAGGGGATGATCTGCATCACCAGCTCGCCCCACTCTATCTCGAGCCTGTGACACGCTCCGAGATGCGTGCCCCTGCGAAGCTGATCGGAGACCGCCTGAACCATGGCAGGGTGGCAGTGCCCCAAAAGCAGTGCTCCGTGTCCGGCCCAATAGTCTATATATTCATTGCCGTCCTCATCCCATTTTTTCGATCCGGCGGCATGGGTCACATATATCGGATAGGGTTTGAGGAATCTTGAGTCATGCGTCACACCGCTTGGGAAGATCTTCAACGCTCGTCGGTAGAGATCCCTGGAGTTCGGAAAGGCGTTCATGTAGAGATCAACCAGATTGTAGTCACGCTCCATCCTTTCACCCTGATATGGATTAAGTTTACACGGCAATTATAAGCCCCGCCGACCTGAAAGTCAAGCTTAGGGCAAAGGGAAACTGGCTTGAAAAAGCTCACCTGAGGTGGTAAAATAAGGGCGTTCTGGATATGTCGTTTATACCATGGGGATCGTATTGATCCTCGTGTTTTCTCTCATACTCATTGGTAAATGTATAGAGATTGAACTCCAAGAGAGAAGCAGTTGGCGGTGTATTGAGCGATGGTGGAGGCCAGATTAATGAGGGTAAGCAATGAAATTACCAAACCATGGGGAAGCTCGGATTCCAAAAGGGAAAGTAACCGGTTATCTGCTTTCAACTACACACCGTGACGGGCACCATAAGGCGGCCTTTTTTATGAATTATGGTTTCTCCGCGGAGGAATGGGAAATGCTGGTGAATGCATTGCTCCGCCACGCTGCCGAGAACGAAGTAGTGAAGACTGAACGAACGCCTTTTGGCACGCGCTATGTGGTGGATGGTCCCCTTTCTACTCCTAGTGGAAGGTCGGTGAACGTGCGGGTTGTGTGGTTTATAGAACATAATGAAACGATTCCACGCTTAGTGACTGCTTACCCTCTCAAATGAGGATAACGCAAAAACCTTGTAGGAGGAAAACTTATGATTCGAGAGCTGGATACCGTGGTTTTGACAACAGATTTGCCAGAGTATGGACTGATGGCCGGCGATGTCGGCACAGTTGTTCTGGTCCATCGTGGCGGCACCGGCTATGAAGTAGAGTTTATGACGATGGATGGGGAAACCATCGCTGTTATCTCACTACACGTCTCGCAGGTTCGCCCCATTGGTCGCCGTGAGATCGCCCATGTTCGCTCCCTCGAACAGATTCCCGTTTCGCTTTAGATCGCTTTTCCCTGTGACATATCGAGAACCTAAGGGTAAATGCAAATTATCAGCTGGCTTAATCTCAAGTAGCTCAAGAGCTGGAAGTGGATGACTCTCCGGATTTCGGGGATTACGATGAAGTGGAGGCTGTGAGAAACTCAGGGCGCGGAACCTGGTAACGCCGCTTCGGAGAACAGAGAGGGGAAAGTGAGACCGAGGGGAAAGAAAGCCCGATTTGAGGATCGAAACAGGGTCACATTCAGGGCCGTCCTGCTCGGCGCCCTGCTCATACCCCCAAACGCATACTGGATCATGTGGGTCGAGGGGGTATGGAACTCCGGTCATTCCACCTGCCTATCGCTCATGTGGCATGTGGTTTTAAACCTGCTTTTCCTGGTGGGATTGAACTTCATCCTGAGACGTATCTCACCCAGAGCGACTTTAAGCCAGGCGGAGCTGATCACCGTCTACGCCATGCTGACGTTGGCCGGAGGGGTGGCCAGTCGGGATTCATACCAGATACTCATCCCTGTTATGGGCTGGGCCTTCTGGTTCGCCACGCCTGAAAACGAATGGGCAACCCTCTTCCACAGATACTTACCTCCCTGGCTGACCGTCCAGGATAAGGAGGTGCTCAGACCGTTTTACCTCGGCGAATCGACCTTCTATACCCAAAAACATATCGAGGTATTTCTCCAGCCTATCATCTGGTGGACGATCTTCTTCACCGTTTTGGGATTCATGATGATATGTATAAACGTGTTGCTGAGGAAGCAGTGGACGCATAACGAGAAACTGAGCTACCCGATAATCCAGATACCGCTTGCTATCACAAATGAAGGAGGTAGAGCCGAGTTCTTCCGCAACAGATTGCTCTGGATCGGCTTCGCCCTGGGGGCGGGGATAGATCTGATCAACGGCTTCCACTTCCTCTTTCCCGCTATCCCCGGCGTACCTGTGACATATCGCGATCACAACCTGGGTCGGTATTTCACCACAAGGCCGTGGAACGCTATCGGTTCCCTGCCTCTGCCGCTCTATCCTTTTGCCGTAGGGCTTGGATTCTTTCTGCCGCTCGATCTGGCCTTTTCCGTCTGGTTCTTCTACCTTTTCAGGAAGTTTCAGCAGGTCTTGGGAGCTGCGATGGGGTTGAGGGCCTTCCCCGGCTTCCCGTATCTCAATCAGCAGTCCACCGGGGCGTGGATAGGACTCTTCTTCGTCGCCATATGGCTTGCCAGAAGACATCTCACGGGGGTGGCCAAGAGAATATTCCTCGGCTCGTCCGATGTGGATGATTCAAGCGAGCCCTTCAGCTATAGATTGGCCGCTCTGGGATTACTGGGAGGAGCGGGTTTTCTGACGTTTTTCTGCTTGAGAGCGGGGATGTCGCTTTGGATCATATTCCCCTATTTCCTCATCTTCTTCATGTTTTCGACGGCCATAACCAAAATGCGGGCCGAGCTGGGTCCTCCCACACATGAGTTGGTCAATATGAACGCGGCCAATATGCTGGTGGATGTTCTGGGCACGAGGAGGATAGGAGCGAACAATCTGAGTATATTCCCGCTCTTTTGGTTCTTCTCAGGCAGGGGATACAGAGGACATCTGATGCCCCATCAGCTCGAGAGCTTCAAGATGGCCGAGGTAACAGGGATGAACCCGAAAGGGCTGCCCCTGGCGATGGTTTTGGCGATAGCTCTGGGGAGCCTCTCCGCTTTTTGGGCCTTGCTGCACATCTCCTTCAGGGTGGGATTGGATCTGATACCGATAGGGCATGATTCCGGGGTGTTCAGGAGGCTTGAAAATTGGCTTACCTATTCCCGCGGTACCAACACCCCCGCTGTCTCGTTCATGGGGGTAGGGATGACCTTTACTTTCTTCCTGATGTTCATGCGCACGAGATTCCTCTGGTGGCCGTTCCACCCCGCCGGATATGCCCTTTCGATGAACTTCGGAGTGGATTACATTTGGTCCTGTCTGCTTATAAGTTCAGTGCTGAAATGGATCGTTCTCAAATATGGTGGCATCAGCGCGTATAGAAGAGCTCTCCCTTTCCTCATAGGTGTTGTCCTGGGGGAATACTGTATGGGAGGAGCGTGGAGCCTTGTCAGCGTGATAATCCAAAAACCCACCTATGATTTCTATTACGCTTAACTTCGTCACTCTGTGGATTTTCCAAGTTATATCATATCTGAAGTGGGAGAGACATCGTGGAAGGAAGATGGTGGAGGATACCGGATTCGAACCGGTGACCTCTTGCATGCCATGCAAGCGCTCTCCCAGCTGAGCTAATCCCCCACCGGAAAGCGTTTTTATTTTATCATAAATCCTCTCAAAATGCAAGGGGGCACTGCTCTCAGCAGGACTTCTCAAAGTCCTAAGCGTTGACTTTAACCCTCGGTTGGTGTAAACTTCAAGATGAAACCCGCCGAAAATTACAAGGGGAGAAGGACCGCTATGGCGAAGAACACTCCCTTTCTGAGGAGGGAAGAAATGGATCTCACGATAGCCATAAATGCTAGCACGATCAAACCCGCGCCGCTTTTGGACAAGATCAAAATCGCCGCTGATGTAGGCTTTCAAGCCATAGAACTTTGGAACGATGAATTGGGAGAGTTTGAAAGAAAGGGTGGTTCTCTGGATAAGGTCGTCCAGGAACTGGAGAGAAACGGATTGAAGGTTGCTTCCGTTATAGCTCTGCATGGGTGGATCGATTCGCAGGGGGAGGAGTATAAAAAGGCGCTTCAAGAGGCCAAAAGGCGTATGGAGCAGGCTGCCGCCGTCGGCTCGCCTTTCATCATAGCTTCTCCGCCCCGAGGTGAGGTGGATGATATGGACGAGGCCGCCCGAAGATATGGAGAGCTGTTGGAGA
This sequence comes from Candidatus Poribacteria bacterium, assembly GCA_021162805.1. Taxonomy (NCBI): domain Bacteria; phylum Candidatus Poribacteria; species Candidatus Poribacteria bacterium. The sequence goes on along the minus strand of JAGGXZ010000181.1, from coordinate 10,431 downwards.
TGGGAGAACTGATCGGGGTTAAACCGGCCATGGAGTTCCTGGGATTCGTCAGGGGGATATACAAAATACAACATGCCTGGTATATCATACAGCATGCCGGCTGTCCCGATGGAACGATCGTCATGGATACCTTCCACATCTTCCGTGGAGGAGGTGATTTTAAGGATATAGAAACCATCCCCGCCGATAAGATCGCCATATTCCATTTCAACGACGCCCCGTCATCGCCGGAACGTGAGAAACAAACTGATGCCGATAGGGTTTTCCCCGGTGACGGAATACTTCCCCTTAAAGAGGTGGTCCGATCCCTCAGGAGGATGGGATACTCCGGGATCATATCCCTTGAACTCTTTAACCCCGAATATTGGCAGATGCTTCCTGAAGAGGTAGCGGGAATCGGTATGCGTAAAATGAGGGAAATTTTAGAATGATAAGAAGGTGGTGATCCGCTATGAAGTATCCGGAACAGGTGCTCACGAAAAACAGAAAAGGCAAGGTGGAGGTGAGAAAGCTCATCGACAACGGTCGGTTTGTGAGATACGAATATATCGATCCGGAGACCGGCAAGCTCACCCAGAACAAGTATAAGCTTCTCCTTATCACCGACGATAGAATGGAGGAGTTCTTCATCGTGCCACTCAAGGATGGAAGATATCTGATGATACCGACTGAGGCTAAAGGCGAAAGAATGATCTGGGACGGCGAAAGGGCCGTCGGAATAAATGAGCTCTGATGGAGAAGAGGATATGAGGGAAAAACTGGCGATTGAAGGGGGTAAACCTGTCAGAGACACCTTTCTTGTCTTCGGGAGTCCCCAGATATTGCAGGATGAGATAGACGAGGTTGTTAAAACACTCAGATCAGGATGGATAGGCACCGGGCCTAAAACCCGCAGGTTCGAGCGGATGTTCGCACAATACGTCAGGGCGCGTAATGCTGTGGCGTTAAACTCGTGCACGGCCGGATTGGAGTTAGCTCTAGACGTTCTGGGAATAGGCCCAGGGGATGAGGTGATCACCACCCCGATTACCTTTTGTGCCACAGCCAATGTGATCGTCCGCAGAGGTGCCAAGCCCGTCTTCGCCGATATAGAGCTGCCTTCCATGAACATAGACCCGGAAGAGATCGAACGGAGGATAACTCCCAGGACAAAGGCGGTGATTCCCGTTCATTTCGCAGGCAGACCCTGCAGGATGGACGATATCCTGGAGATAGCCCGCAGATATAACCTCTACGTCGTAGAAGATGCAGCCCACGCTATCGAGGCGTGGTATCGGGATGGAAAGATCGGTTCTATAGGCGATATCACGGCTTTCAGCTTTTACGTGACCAAGAACGTCGTTACGGGTGAAGGCGGAATGGTGACAACCGACAGGGATGATTGGGCTGAGGAGATCAGAATTAAAAGCCTGCATGGCATAAGCAAGGACGCGTGGAAGCGATACACAGAGGCCGGATTTCAACCCTATGACACGCTTTATCCGGGATATAAGTTCAACATGACCGACATACAGGCATCCCTCGGAATACATCAGCTGGCGAGGGTCGAGGAGAACCTTAAAATCCGTGAGAGATACTGGATGAGATATAACCAAGCCTTCGCCGATATATCCCAGATCATAACTCCCGCTGAAGAGGAAGGGATCAGACATGCTCGTCATCTCTACACCATCTTACTTGACATCGACGCGTTGAGGGTGGACAGAAATAGATTTGTCGAGATGTTGAAAGCTGAGAATATAGGGTCGGGGATACACTTCATCGCCCTGCATCTTCACTCTTTCTACCGCAGGAACTTCGGCTATAAGCGAGGAGATTTTCCCAAGGCCGAATATGTCTCCGATCGCGTTCTCTCCCTGCCTCTTTCGCCTAAGTTAACCGACAAAGATGTGGATGATGTCATAAGGGCGGTGAGAAAAATCATCGAAAACGTAAGGAGATGAGAAAAGCAAGGTGTTTGCTTTATCTCCACACAGATTGAGCCTCATGTTAGCGGGAGTAGCGGGTCTAGGTGTGATCTGGTTCCTGCCGTCCTGGCTTAAAAGGCTTTCACAGACGTGGCGTGTGATCCTTATAGGATCGATCCTGTCGGTTTTAGGCGGGTGGTTCATATTGGTCACAGGCGGGGACCCGCGGGCGATACTTGTGCTTTTGATCCTGGTCATCTCATTCCTGGTCGCCCTGCTTCAACCCATCGCCGCTCTTTTGTTCTATCTGGCGCTCATCTATATCCGTCCCCAGGAGATCTATCCCTCGCTTATGGTGGTCAGACCGGTGGCGCTTACAGGATTCATGGGTATGGGGATGTGGGCGTTTCGAACGGCCGTTGAAAGGGGCCGTAGCAGATTTCTACGTACACCCAACGACCTGATGCTGCCTCTCTTCTGGGCGGTTGCTCTTATCTCCGTCCTGATCAACGATCCCCGACTGTGGAAATATGTCATCACGGGTTTCATGGATAAGCCTGTGATTCACTTCCTCATCCTGGGTACGGTCTTCACGATGAGACGATTGAGACTGATAGTCCTATCCCTCCTGATATACACGGCGATCCTGGCGGTCAGCGGGATCTGGCAACACTTCACCGGAATGGGTCTGGGAGGACAGACACCGATCGGAAATAGGATAAGGGCCTTAGGGATATTCAACGATCCAAATGATCTCGCCCAGGCGTTTGTAGTCTGTCTTCCATTGCTAGCCTGGTTCATATTTGAGAGGGAGTATCCCCTCCCCGTCAAGGTTTTAAGCTCGGTCGCGGGTGGCACTTTGATCTATGGGATCTATCTGACCGGATCCCGCGGGGGAGTGTTGAGCCTCGCGACCGTGATCGGGCTCTACGCCAGAAGGAGATTCGGCACGCTCATCGCTATGGCGCTCGCCGCCCTGATGCTGCTTGGAATGATCTCCCTAGGCCCATCGAGGCTCGGAAGGATATCAACAGCGGACGAATCGGCTCAGGGCAGACTCGAGGCGTGGTGGGCCGGATTGGAAATGTTCAAATCGCACCCGATCTTCGGAGTCGGATATTCCAGGTTTACGGAATATCACTATCTCGTGGCCCATAACTCCTTCATCCATGTGCTTGCCGAGATGGGCTTTGTAGGTGCTTTCATCTGGCTGGCGATGATATATTGCGCCGTCAAATCCCTTCTAGAGTCGATCGCCTATGCCGGAGAATCCGAAGAAGGTGGGATAGGACACGCTCTCCTTTCAGCCCTGATAGGATTCCTGGTTTCCTCTCTTTTCCTCAGCCGATCTTATAACGTTTTACTTTATCTGATAATAGCCCTTTCCCTCTCCTTAAGGGTGATGATCTCTGAGAGAAAAGGGATGAGAGAACTTCGCTTTACGACCTTCGATGCGCTTAGCGTGTTCGGTTTGGAACTTTCACTTATAGCAGGGATCTATCTGTTTTTAAAGCTCACCTCCTGATCCCGCTGATAAATTCCTTTCGCTCATATTATCGCTGAGTGTAGCGGAGAGCTGAGAGGTCAGAAGTGCTTATTTCTCAGGGCGAAAAGGAACGAGGAACTAGGAGCAGAAAACGTTACAACGTTAAACGTTGAACGTGCAATGGATTTCCTCGCTCCTCCTCATGGATAACCGCTACACTCAAGGGAAATAAGAGCGATGGGAATAAAAGCGATCCCTTTTATACCTGAGCGTCACCCCGGCCATGATCGCCGCTATGATTACCACAACGAGCAGGATCAAAGCGGGTAGATTTAACCTGCGGCTATATGCATATGCCTTGAATCCACCGCTGTTATACTTTCTACTTTCGATCTCCCATCTCACCGTATCGCCTCTGATTTCGCCGTTTGTCCTGATCAATCTCCCCGGCATGCTAAGCGAGATGCTATAGTCGGGCTCATATTCGACTATGCCGACCAATCCCTCCTCCTTCAGCTTCGCCTCGTTCTTTTCGAATAGGGCTTTTTCGACCTTCCGGGTGATGGCGTTGAAGGTGGCATCATCGATACTTCCTCCGATGGCCTTCTCCAACGCCTTTCGGAACTCCGCCTTGAGATCATCACCTTCCATCTCCCTCATGTATGCCGATCGGATCATATGACGTAGCTCCTGCTTGAACCTCTCCCATCTATCCGGTGGGATAGGGCCGGCGATCCGATCCAGCTCCTCTATGAGGGCCGTTTCGATTATATCGGCGGTGACAGATGCCTTTAGCTCGGAGATCGAGGCGAACTCCTCGGTGTACTCATACTTGATGAAGGGAAAGCTGCGGACTAACTTGAAGTTTATCGGTTTATGAAGATATTCGTCGAAGGGGGTGGATCCGAACCGATCGAATCTCGCCTCAGCGGAGAATAGATACCCGTTACCCTCTCTTCTCATACTTTTTCTCCAGCCGGGACCTTCGGGCAGCACGGATTTCTCCAGCGTCTCCCTCGCTTCCCCTACCTTTTTGCCGTCCGTCATGACCTTGATCATCACTTCTCTCCGGGCAGCCCCCGATGGCTCGATAGCGATCTCCTCGGTAATGGTCACCGATCTGATGCAGCCGTTCATCCAGATCGTCAGTAAAAATGGTATTATGAACATAAGCTTAAATTTCATAGTATCACCTTCTGCCCTTTATCGGCAGAGTCCCTGAGTTTGAGAGAGATCTCCGTCACCTCACAGGCCTCCCTGAAGGTGATCCTGGGTTCGCTTTCCCGTTCGATACTTCGGACGAAATCGAGATATATGTGATCCTTCTCCTCGGGGATATCCAACTCGATCACACCTCTGCTGGGGACGATCAGGGTCAAACGCAAGCCATTTTCAGCCGCCTCGATCACACCTTTGCTTCCGGCCACCCTCAGCCGATCGTCGCCATGTGTCGGAGCCGACATCGGCCGGAGATAATCCAGCCTTATGGTGGCAGTGCCGTTGTTATCCAGTTTGAGCAGAATGCTGGCGTTATCCTCCATCTCACCTATTTCCGGATGGGCAACGTTTGAATGGTATGCCATGCCCTCGACGAACTCCCTGCCCGTCGTCCATCTGATCAGATCCAGCATGTGTATCCCGATAAAAGGTATCGTGCCACCGAAGCTTTCCCTCCTCTTCATCCAATCCGGTCTGATGCCGAGTCTGTATGATTTCTGGGCCGTAACGAGCACTGGCTCGCCTATCTCATCTCCCATGATTATCTCTCTCATCCGTACATAGGCCGGCTCGAACCTCATCGTCATGAGCATGGTGACTTTCACGCCACTTCGTTCGACCGCTTCTCTCACAAGGTCCAGATCTTCCAAAGTGGTGGCCAGCGGTTTTTCGGATATGATATGCACCCCTGCTCGGGCACATTCCACAATCGTCTCAGCGTGTTCGCCGTTGACATTGCATATGGCGGCGATGTCCAGCTTTTCCCTTTCAAGCATCTCGCGGTAATCATGATAGAATCTTGTCTCACCTGTCACGGCCTTATGGCTTCTGAAAAGCCTAAGTGCCATCTCGTTTCTACAAGCCACGGCGGAAAGTTCGGAATCCCCATGTCTGAGGATCCCCTCCAATATCACGCCGTGATGTCCCTCGAGTCCAATTAATCCAACTTTGAAGGGCATCCTTTCCCTCCGAAATTTTTATCACTCATCGCTGAGTATAGCAGAGATTTTAAAGCTATCGTCCGCCGCTTATAGGTCATTTATCGTCATTTGTAGTCATTAATGACGGCGAAGCCGATTGGAAAACGTTAAAACGTTGAACGTTGGAACGTTAAACGTTCTAATGACGGCGAAGCCGAATGACTTAATGACTACAAATGACGGTTGATCTGTGGACGGCGGACAATTGGCCATAGATACTACATTGTCGATTATATTTCGACCGTCAGGGCGAGCAGATCCTCGAAGTTCGGGAAGGAGGTTTGTATGGGATCGGCGTTGAGGATGGTCGTTCTGTCCTCGGCTATCAGCCCGGCTATGGCGATAGACATAGCGACGCGATGATCCCCGTGGCTTCGACAGGCGGTGCCGCGCAATTTAGTTGGGCCGGAGATGATCATCCCGTCCTCAAGCGGCTTGATCCGTGCGTTCATCCTGCCCAGCTCCTCCGATATGGTGGCTATCCTATCGCTCTCCTTAACCCTCAGCTCGGCGGCGTCTCTGATGATCGTTTCACCCTCAGCCTGTGTGGCGGCAACGGCCAGGATCGGGATCTCGTCTATCATCCTGACGATCAGATCGCCTCCCACCGATATCCCCCTGAGCTTCGATGATCTAACCCTGATGTCGGCCACCGGTTCATTGCCCCAGATTCGGCGGTTAAGTATCTCTATCCGTCCTCCCATCAGCGTGAGCGCTTCGATTATCCCCGTTCTGGTCGGGTTAACACCGACATCTCTGATGAGAAGATCGGAATCGGGCACCAACAGGGCGGCGACGATGAAATAGGCCGCGGAGGAGATATCGCCCGGTATCGACATCTCCCTCGGCTCAAGACGCGGTAAGCCTCTTATCGTGATCCTGGTGCTATCCCGGCTTATCTGCGCGCCGAAGTAGGAGAGCATACGCTCAGTGTGATCCCTCGATGGTCCGGGCTCTACGACGGTTGTCTCTCCGTCGGCAAACAACCCTGCCATGAGTATCGCCGATTTCACCTGAGCGCTTGCCACCTTCGTGCGATAAGTTATAGGTCTGAGGCCTCCTCCCCTTATCGTCAGAGGGGCATATCTCCCCCCCTGTCTTCCCAGAACGGTGGCGCCCATCTCCCTAAGTGGCTCGACCACTCTGAGCATAGGTCTCCGCCTTATGGATTCATCTCCCGTCAACACGCTATAAAAGGGCTGTCCCGCCAGTAGACCCGATATTATCCTGATAAGCGTGCCGGAGTTTCCGACATTTATCACATCTGGTGGCTCGGACAGCCCATTTAATCCTTTTCCCTTAACCCTCAACGCTATCGGATCGTCATGCACCTTTACCCCCAACATTCTGATCGCCCTGATGGTGTTGAGACAATCCTCGCTGCGCAGAAAACCCTTGATAACCGATTCCCCCTCCGCCAGGGCAGATATCATAACTGAGCGATGAGATATGGATTTATCGCCGGGGAGAACTATCTCCCCGCGAACCCTACGGGCCGGATAAGATCTGATACTTCTCAATTCATCACCTCCAAAGCGGTAGAAACATCACCCGTTTCATCGGGGAGGATACTAGATAGAGAAGGCCAGCTCTCTCGGAACTCTCATCGTTCATCGATATCCTCTCCACCTCTCCGGATGGGAGCGGCAGCTTGAACTCTCGATCTGACCAACTTGCCCCGTCGTAATCCCTCCTCATAACTTCTCCCTTTCTGATATAAACGACGATCAGCCGGGCGGGGTTTTCCGATTTATCTATGCTCAGAGCGAAATCATCCACACTTTTCGCCACCGGATATCCCTTCGATCCCCCGCCTAGCTTCGGAATCCAGTTATTGGGCCGATATGGCGGAAACAGAGATCTATGCCTTAGATCACCGTTGCGATCGAGATAGATCAGATGGAGTCTCTTCGATCCTGGATCGAAAACTAAACCTGCCACCTCCCCTTCAGAAGGGTGAATTCGGTCGATCTCATATCTCCTTCCGATCCCATCAGGCGTCTCCAGAAAGCCCTCCATCAGATGTGAACGAATGACGAGGTGAAAGGATCTCCCACCTCCCAGGTCGCGGACCCACCTCTCCATCGCCTTAGGAGGGATCGGGTTTTCCTTGTTTGAGGCCTCCCACCGTATCCCATCCTTCGAGACGAGGCAATTTCGATCGATGTATGCATACCAGGTCTTCTCCTTTGGACGATAGATCAGCCTGAAAAGATGAGGGGTATAATTTCGATCGGCCAGATCCATCACCGGCACTGGCTTCGGGGGCTCCATTTTAACGAGCGTAAATCCCGTCGCTCGTCGATCCCTCCACGTATAGATTCTCATCCCTCCGGATTCGATAGCTTTGGCCTTCGGAACATCTCGTAATCTAAACCACGGCGGGAGCTTCAACGACAGGGTGATCGGAACGGGATACCCGAACCCCGGCGCCCACCTCGCTATCTCTATCAGCTTTCCCGTCGATAATCGCAGGCTATATCTCATGTTCAGCCCGAACCTCTCGCCGGCAGGGACCTCCCTCGGCAGCGAGATCACCAGCTTATCCTTCTCACTCATCCATGAGACGGGATCCCCCTCAAAGCTCATGTAGCCGAGGACAGCTCCCTGGGGGAGCGAGAGGGAGATCTCACGAACCGGTCGATCCGATCCGAAGGAGATATGAAGGTCAAACAGGATGACATCCCCTCGCCAGGGTATTTCACCCTGAGCTGATATGAGAATCGCCGTCGGAGAGACGAACAGATAAAGACAGATCAGCAGGTGTATCACGTTTCCGGGCTCACCTCCTATGATTCCGGATTATATCCAGGACGCAATCTATGACAAGGTCGACCTCTTCATCTTTCATGCCACTGAAGAGGGGCAAGGTGACAACCTGTCTATAGGCCTGCTCGGCTTTGGGGAAATCGCCGGGTTTGTATCCGTATCGTTTGCGATAGAAAGGATGGAGATGGAGTGGTATGAAATGGACGCTGCATTCGATACCTCTCTCCGCCATCTGCCTTATAAACTCGTCCCTGTCTATCCTGAGCATCTCCAAATTCAGGCGGATTATATAGAGATGCCAGGAATGTTTGCCATCAGCGGGGATAGATGGGGTGAGGATCGGCTCGATATCCGAGAAGGCTCTGGTATATCTGGCGGCTATCTCCTCACGTCTCCTTTGAATCTCATCTATCTTTCGTAGCTGGCATAGGCCCATAGCGGCCTGGATATCGCTCATGTTGTATTTGAATCCCCTCTCCACCACCTCATAATACCATCGTCTATCCCCTTGAAGCCTCGCCCACGTATAACGATCGATCCCGTGTAATCGCATAAGCCGGAGCTTTTCGGCAAGCTCATCCTCATTGAGCGTGACCATACCTCCCTCGCCGGTTGTGATGTTCTTGGTCGCGTAGAAGCTGAAACAGTTGAGATGCTCCATCGATCCGATTTTTCGGCCTCCGATCTCAGTCGATATGGCGTGAGCCGCGTCGTTGATCACCGAAAGCTCATATCGTCCGGCGATGTCGTATATCTCATCCATCCGACAGGGATAGCCCGCCACATGTACGGGGATGATCACCCTCGTCCGATCCGTGATCTTGCCCTCGATCTCATCGGGCAGGATATTGAGCGTGGCGGGATCGATGTCGGCGAAAACCGGTCTTGCTCCCGTATATCCTATCGCCTCGGCCGTTGCCGTGTAGGTGAAGGTGGAGGTTATAACCTCGTCGCCCTCCTCCACGCCCGATGCCACCAGAGAGAGGTGGAGAGCGGAAGTACAGGAGCTAGTAGCTATAGCGTGCTTGGCTCCCACATATCGGGCGAACTCCTTTTCAAACTCCAACGTTCTGGGCCCTGTGCTCAGCCAACCCGATCTGATGACCTCCGCCACCGCCCTCATCTCCTCCTCGCCCACCCAGGGCCTGCACAGCGGTACGCGGATATCGCCTTTCCCCTTCAAAACAGCTCCTCCTCACCTTTGGATTTCCTCTCTCTCCCGTAAACCTCTATCTCCAAAAGCCTTATCTTACCCTCAAGATAGAAGGTTTTGACCCTCTTCATATCGTTGGTATCCTGAATGGTTATCATGATGGATTGGGTGTATACGGGCTTAAACCTAACGTCTATAACACCGCCTTTGTTGTCCTTAACCCCGTCGATCGGCTGTCCGAGGCTTCTGTCAGTCCTCTCTATGGCAAACCATCCGGGGTTAGGGATCCTCGGGTTATAGGGTTTGTATTGGATGATGAGGTTTTTAACCCCGTACTGTGCGGCCGGGTATTTCTTGGAGTTTATCGTGTAGATCACGATCCGATCTATCAGCTTCGGCTCCGGAAGATCTATGATCACCCATCCGAGAGATTCAACCGCTGGCATATCGACCGCCTGACGCATGTTATCCCTCCATACTATCAGGGAAATGCTGTAAGGCAGCTCCCACCCTTCGCCCTGATCCCACAGGTTCGAATCCTTAACGCCGTTTATCAAGGTTGAAGCCGGATGCTCTGGATTATCTTCCGAAACCCTGACCTTAGCGCCGTTCGATTGGAGGGCGTAGTTCACGAACTCCTCCGGCTTAAAGCCGGTCTCAACGAACAGATATTCGCTCCAGAGGCAACCTGAAAACATCGGAAGGAGGAAGATAATCGGGATAAGAACACCCACCCTCATACGATCACCCCCATCCAGGGCGGATTGACACCCCGAACTCATAATGATTTCACCCTATGATTTTACCTTAAATCGATCTCTTTTTAAAGTCTGGGCATTCCTCATGAGGGCTTTTCAATGATTTGATAAGGATACAATCCACCCTTCCGCCCCAAAGGCCGAAGAAGAATCAAATCTT
>JAGGXZ010000180.1 GCA_021162805.1 Candidatus Poribacteria bacterium | reverse complement strand
GAGAAGATGAAAAGATTTGATTCTTTTTCGGCCTTTGGGGCCGGGAGGGGAGATTTTACCCTTATCAAAGCGTTGAAAAGCCCTGGTTACCGGCGTGTGCTTGACAATCCAAGGTCGTTTTGCTATACTTATGCACCTGATGATGCCCTTATCTGGGTTTATGGTTTTGGCTAGCTGGGAGTTAAACTCCTAAGGTGGAAAGGAGGGGCTGCCCGACGAGAAAGTGCTAGATTGCTTCGCACAGAGAGCATTTAACTCGGTAAGTAGTCAGCCCCTTTTCGGGGCTTTATTTTTGCCAGGATAAATCCTAAGAGGTGTTGATGAGATGCCAACGATAAACCAGTTGGTGAGAAAGGGAAGAAAGAAGGTAGAGGAGAAAAGCAAATCGCCGGCGCTTGAGGGATGTCCTCAAAGGAGAGGGGTTTGTCTGCAAGTCAGAACCATGACCCCGAAGAAGCCGAACTCCGCCCTGAGAAAGGTTGCTCGAGTCAGGCTCACCAACGGCAGGGAAGTGCTGGCGTATATCCCGGGTATAGATCATAACCTCCAAGAGCATTCCATCGTTCTGGTTCGGGGTGGAAGGGTCAAAGATCTGCCCAACGTCCGGTATCATATCATAAGGGGAACCCTCGATTGCGCTGGGGTTGAAGGCCGAAGACAGGGCCGTTCCAAATACGGAGCTAAAAGGCCCAAATAGGATAATGAGAGAGGGTATTTGATATGCCAAGGCGCAAGATTAAGGTAAAGAGAGAGATAGCTCCCGATCCCAGATATAACAGCGTTTTAGTGGCGAAATTTATAAACAAGTTGATGCGAGAGGGCAAGAAAAGCTTGGCTCAGAGGATATTCTATGAAAGCCTGGAGATAGTGGGCAAAAGAACCGGTGAAGACCCGCTTCAGATCTTCTTCCAGGCGGTGGAAAACGTGAAGCCCGTTTTAGAGGTTAGAACCAGGCGTGTGGGCGGGGCCAACTATCAGGTCCCGGTTGAGGTCAGACCCGAAAGGCAGATACATCTGGCCTTAAAATGGATCATAGACAGCGCCCGAGCCCGGTTCGGTAGAAGCATGCAGGAGAAGCTGGCCGCTGAGATCCTGGACGCTTACAGGAATGAAGGGGCGGCCATAAAGAAAAAACAGGATACACATAGAATGGCGGAGGCGAACAGGGCTTTCGCACACTATAGGTGGTAGATACGAAATGATGAAGGCGGTTCAAAGCACAAAACTGAAGATAGAGGGAAGACCTTATCCGCTTGAGCGGGTTCGCAACATCGGAATCGCTGCACACATCGATGCTGGTAAGACCACTGTCACGGAGAGGATCTTATTCTACACCGGAAGGGTCCATCGGATGGGAGAGGTACATGAGGGAAAAGCGAGCATGGACTGGATGGATCTGGAGCAGGAACGCGGCATAACCATATCATCCGCGGCCACCACTTGCTGGTGGAAGGAGCATAGGATCAATCATCGACACCCCCGGTCACGTCGATTTCACGGTGGAGGTGGAGCGCTCGCTTAGGGTTCTGGACGGAATGGTGGCGATCTTCTGCGCGGTCGGCGGCGTGGAACCTCAGTCCGAAACCGTCTGGAGGCAAGCCGATAGATACGGGGTGCCCAGAATCGCCTTCATCAATAAGATGGACAGGGTGGGAGCCAATTTCTATAGGGTCTTAGAGATGATCTCATCCAGGCTGAACGCCACTCCAGTCCCTCTCCAGATACCGATAGGATCCGAGGATGAATTTGAGGGCGTTATAGATCTCATAGATATGAAAGCGTTTTACTGGGACCAGGAGAGCCTCGGGGCGATCATGCATGAAAGCCCGATACCGTTAGACCTGGAAGGGCGCGCTTGGGAATATAGGGAGATGATGCTGGAGGCGATCGCTGATCTGGACGACTCGATCATGGAGAAGTACCTGGAGGAAGAGGAGATAACGGCTGATGAGATAAAGGAGACGATCAGGAAAGGGACCATAGGGCGAAAGATCGTCCCCGTTCTGTGCGGAGCTGCCCTGAAAAATAAAGGGATCCAACCTCTTCTGGACGCCGTAGTGCGGTATTTACCTTCTCCAGCGGATGTGCCCTCGATAAAGGGCACCAACCCGATTACAAATGAGGAAGAGCGGAGGATGGCCAGCGACGATGAACCTTTTGCAGCCCTGACGTTCAAGGTTATGATGGACCCGCACGTGGGCAAGCTGGCCTTTATAAGGGTCTACTCCGGCTCCGTCAGCACCGGCGATATAGTATACGTGGCGAATAAGAACGGAAAGGCACGTATTGGAAGGTTGCTTCAGGTACACGCCAACAAGCGCGAGGAGATAGACAGGGTTTATGCGGGCGATATCGCAGCGGCCATCGGACTTAAGGACGTGTCGACCGGAGATACGATATGTGACGCCGCCTTCCCCATCGTGCTCGAGCCGATGAACATACCTGCTCCGGTCATGACGGTGGCCATCGAGCCGAAGACCAGGGCCGATAAGGAGAAGCTCATAGAGGCCCTAGGCAGATTGGCCGAGGAGGACCCATCGTTTAAGGTGGGAACCGATCCGGAGACGGGCCAGACGGTGATATCCGGAATGGGCGAGCTACATCTGGAGATCATAGTCGCAAGGCTTATCAGGGAATACGGAATCGAGGCGAACGTCGGAAAACCACAGGTCGCCTATAGGGAGACGATCAAAGGGATCGCCCAGGCTGAGGGGAGGTTCGTCAAGCAGAGCGGCGGAAGAGGCCAATATGGCCATGTGATCCTCCAGGTCTATCCACTGGAGAGGGGGAGGGGATTTGAGTTCATCGACGCCACGAAGGGCGGGGTTATCCCTAAGGAGTTCATACCAGCTATAGAGAAAGGGATTAAGGAGGCGATGGCCTCCGGACCGCTCGCCGGATATCAGGTCGTAGATGTAGGCGTCAAACTCCTGGATGGGTCACATCACGAGGTCGATTCGTCGGAGATGGCCTTTTCAATCGCTGCATCCATCGCCTTCAAGAAGGCCGTCGAGAAAGCTGGTTTAACCGTGCTCGAACCGGTAATGTCGGTAGAGGTGACCTTGCCTCAAACATATCTGGGTGAGGTCATCGCCGATCTCAACTCGCGCAGGGCACATATATTCGACACCGAGCTAGTGCCTGATACCGATATCAGGGTTATTAAGGCTGAGGCGCCCCTCTCGGAGATGTTCGGATATGTTCAAACGCTTCGCTCGCGGACCCAGGGGAGAGCTACCTACACCATGCAGTTCTCCCATTATGAGGAGGTGCCTCGAGAACTGCAAGATAAACTGGTATCCTTCTCAGAGAATCCGTCGCACGTTCAACGTTGAACGTTAATACGTTCAACGGATTATAGCAATTTCTATGATTCTGTGGTTGCAGAAACTGAAAAATTTCATTTCATTCAAAGGAGAAGAGGGAGATGGCAAAGCCGAAGTTTGAGCGGACGAAACCCCATGTCAACGTGGGGACAATTGGTCACGTCGACCACGGCAAGACCACACTGACAGCAGCGATAACCAGAGTGCTGTCCAACTACGGTCTTGCAG
>JAGGXZ010000179.1 GCA_021162805.1 Candidatus Poribacteria bacterium | reverse complement strand
TATCCTCATCCTATCACACTCCTTGGATGTTATGATGGATTTTCCAGATATCCTAACCTGCCAGATCTAACTTCAGGAGGGAGTACGGCTGATGCCTAACAACAGCCTGATACCTCTGACACATGATAGCGGAGCGCCCACATTAACCTCCGATCCTGGATGAACCTTCACCACCTGCCTATCTAAATTTCAATTGTTATTATACACTAGCCCCCCCCCATGCTTGTCAAGGGGAAAATTTCCTGGGAGCCTCCTCATCCTCGAAGTGACATTTGATAGCCTCTTTAACCATACTTTTAAGTTCTTCCGGCGTTTCCGCCTCGGTATAGATGGAATAGCCTAACGCTCTTGCTTCGTATCCCCCCTCAGGAGATTCCTCAACGAGGAATATGATCTCTTTAGCTATCATAGCTCAACCTCCTTGATCTTAACATCACCTTCACCTCAAGCTGGCCGCCCAGCGTCTCAGTTCCAGCTCGAGCTTATCAGCCAAGATCGGAACATCTATAGTGCCTAGAGCCTGAGAGATGACTTCCATCAAATCCAACTGCCTCTCGCACCACATACAACGGCCGACCCTTAACCTCCTCGTATATCCGACCAACATACTCCCCCAATATCCCGATAAAGACCAACTCCACCCCTCCTAGAAACAACATCGAAGCCAATATCAATCCATATCCCCAAAGAGCTCCTCGCAGAAAGCCGAGAACCATCAACACGAGTATACACAAAAACGATAATCCCGAAACACATAACCCCACATAGAGGGGAACCTCCAAAGGCACCCTCGAAAATGAGGTCACACCATCCAGGGCGAACCTCACCATCCTCCTGAGGGTATACTTGCTCTCCCCCGCAAAACGCTCCTCCCTTTCGTAGTAGATCTCCCCCTGCCTGAAACCCACCCACCTCACAAGCCCTCGGATGAAGCGGCTCCTCTCCCTCATCCCCCTCACCTCATCCACCACCCTACGGCTCAGCAGCCGAAAATCGCCAACCTCCCTGGGGATATCCACCTCTGATATCATCCCTATCAGGCGATAATACCCCCTGGCAGTGAATCGCTTGAAAAAGCCCTCACCCCTTCTAGCCACCCTCACGGCATGTACCACATCATACCCCTCCCTCCACACCCTCACTAACTCCTCTATCACCTCCGGAGGGTCCTGAAGATCCCCATCCATCACTATCACCCCATCCCCACACGAATAATCCATACCCGCCGTAATGGCTATCTGATGACCGAAGTTGCGGGAGAGATCCACGATCTTCACACGAGCATCCCTCTCCCGCAGCTCCATCATCACCTGTAGCGACCTATCCTCGCTGCCATCGTTGACGAAGATGATCTCATATGGCTCGCCGATCCCTTCCATCACCCTCTTCAACCTCCGATAAAGCTCCAGAAGAACCTCCTCCTCGTTGTAGATGGGAACCACGACCGAGATCATATCCCCTTAACCTCCCCATGTTTGGTCTTCCGCCAGTAATGAGGCTTGAAGATGAGCTCCATCAATCCCCTCCACCCCGCCACGCTCATCAAGACCCAGCTTATGGGGCTCAGCAGCCCGTATTTCACCAGATCATAATCCTCCCTCACGAGCGCCGAGATGATCATCAGGTAGATGAAGGCGAAGTTTAAAAAAATGAGGCTGAAACTCCCCATGTACCCTATCACCCCGGGGAACAGCGACTCGATGAAAGCCGATCCGCTCGCCATATGCCAGAGAAACATGAGCCAAAAGACGGGATTCAAGAGTGAGAGCATCGTCCCGAAACCGACTATCATGTTGAAGGTGAGGAAGTTGAAGACGCCCATCTCCCTCATACACCTTACAGGCTCCCTCATATGCACCAGGTACGTCTGGATGTATCCCTTCATCCATCTGGATCTCTGTCCCATCCAGTTTCCAAGCTCGCTTGCGGCCTCCTCCCAGGTGGTGGAGTTCAACACGCCCACCCTGTAACCTTTCCTATTCAGCCTCATACCCATATCGCAATCCTCCGCGACGTTGAACTCATCCCATCCGCCTATTTTCTCCAGGACCTCCCTTCTGAAATGGTTGGAGGATCCACCAAGAGGGACGGGAGCGTTTATAGATGAAAGTGCCGGCAGCATCAGATCGAACCAGAATGTGTACTCCAGCCTGAAGAGCCTCGTCAGCAGGTTCTGCCTGGGGTTGTAGAAGTTCAGCTTGGCCTGAAAGCAGGCGACCTTCTCATCTCCGCATTTCCTGAAGGCCAAGGCGGCCTGCTTGAGCTGATCCCTTTCGGGTCTGTCCTCAGCGTCATATATGACCAGATACTCCCCCGTGGCGTGTCTCAGCCCGAAGTTACATGCCCTGGGCTTGGTTTTGGGATACCCTCCTGGAACGATCAGCTTCTTGAAGTTTTCCGGCATCCTCATCCTCCCCAACGCCTCCATGGTCTCACGATCATCCTCCTCCAGAAGCAGCAGCACCTCGAGCTTCCCCTTTGGATAATCCATGTTTGAGATCGCCTCGATCAGTCCCTCCACGACTTCACCCTCCCTGTAGAGGGGAACCATGATGGTGTATCGGGGCAGGGAGTCATCCTTCAGCTCGGATATCTCCTCACCGGTGGACCTGACAGCTCCTCCCCTCCCCGATCGTATGAGGGGATACAGTTTGAAGGCCGCTGTGAGGATGTAGAGGGCTATGCATATCCCCACGACGGTCAGGAGATAGCCGAACCAATTGATCCATATCAGGCTCATTGATGCGGCAATCAGAAACACCAGGTCGATCTTCTGTCGTCCGTCAAGTGTTCTTTTGGCATTCATGGTTCAATTCAAAGGAAGCAGGAGGCAGGAGACAGGTCTTCCCACACTTATGAGCTTGCTCATGCCGGTCGCAATACGCCCTACGCAATACGTCTCTTTCCTCTCCTTGTCTCCCTGTCTCCCCTGCTTCCTGCCTCCTGTCTCCCGTCTCCTTATGTCGGTACAGATACATCTCCCTTTCCCTGAAGACGATCCGATAGCGGCGTCTCAACACCTTGCTCCCGTGAATTCTCCTCCACACCCTATCCCCCTTCCTCATCCAGATCCATCTTACGGTCAAGGGTTGAGAGTTAAGAGTCGAGAGATGGGATTTTCGTCCTTTGACCCTCGACTCTTGCTCCTCGGCCAGCTCCCCGATCGCTTTCTCCCAGTATCCTCTGGTTCCCTGATGGATAAACCTCTTAAGCGGGATGTGCATGTCGATGAATCTCGGGTTGTTCTCGAAGATGTCAACAAGTATGTATCCCCCGTCGTAGTGTTTGTCCAGCCATTTCTCTACCTCCCTGGCATCGCCGTTGTTCCATCCGCTTCTGGCGTCCTTCAGGGTGACTATGTCTCCGGTGCAGAACATATATCCGTATTGTATGAGGAGTATCCCTCCCAGGAGGGCTGCTCTCCATCTCCTCCCCCCGGCGAGGTGAGGGGTGAAGATGGCTATGGCGGGCAGCATCATAAGTCCGTATCTTGCGTTGAAGATCTCCTTTGTGTTTATCCCGCTCATCTTCGGCACGAGTAGGACGGTGTGTCCCAGGTATAGGGATGTTATATGGAAGATGGCGGGGAAGAGAAGGAGATATGGGGGAAGGGAGCTTAAGGTCAGCCTCCTTTTCAGGATGAATGCTATCAGCGAGGCGATGAAGATCAGGTAGAGGAATTCGCCTGAGTTTCTGGCCGATGCCAACAGATACTGTGAGATGCACAGGGGGAGATTACCCTTCGTGGGGAGCAATCCGGCTTGGTGAAGTTTAACCTGACACTGATGGGCGGAGTATTCCCCGAAGATGAAGTAGAGAGGATCTCCGAATATGACGAAGCACCATATGATCCACAGGATCACCCCGAAGGAGGCGAGGGAGAGGAAGGCTACCGTGAGCCCTTCCGTCCTCCCCTTGTCGTGCTTCTCGTTCCTTCTCAAGGATACAACGATTATGACGATGGTGTAAAGCGGGATAAGGCTCCATCCCTCATATCTGGTAAGCGATGCGAAGAAAACACACAGGGCTGAGAGAAGAAGATCCCTGTGCCTCCGGTCGATGACCCATCTCGCCAGGAAGTAGAGGGATGAGATGAAGGTGAGGATGTAGAGGGATTCTGTCATGGGGATGGACTGCATGTATAGCATGTTGGGATTGAGGGAGAAGACGGCGGTTGAGAGGAGGGCGGATCTGATGTCTTTGAGGATGAGGGTTGACAGCTTGAAGATGAGGATGGAGGAGAGAATGAAGGAGGCCATTGAGATGATGCTTCCTGGGATGCCCAAGCGGTATAGGGGGTCTATCCAGATGAGGGGAAGCATGAGGAAGTGGAAGAGGGGGAGCCACACCCCACCGAGCTGGGCGAGTCCTGGAGTGAGGCCATCTATCACCTGCCTTGCTATCTGAAGATGCGCTTTGGAGTCGAAGTAGAGGAGAGTGGATTTGGTGAATAGAAAATACAGGAAAGCAACTATACTCATCAAGAGTATAGCCAACAGACACCATCTTCTGCTCATTCTGTTTCCCACGACTTAACAGCCGGAGCCTTGGAAAATCCTCCTATCCTTCTATCATAGACCTTCACTCCCTTGGGAAATTTAATCCCAAACAGTTCATCAGGCACATCGATATTAATCTTAAAATCGCTGTGAATTACCAATGTTTTCGTGAATGATAGTCTATATTTATTTGATCTTTTATCAAAGCCATATAACCTGTAAACTATCCTGCTTGGGAACCAGATATTGTTTAGATACTGATGCAACTCCACTAGGGTTACCGTTCGCCTTTTTATTGGCTTTTCTTCGTACTGTTCAATTTTCCGAGGCCTATACCCTTTGTTAGGATCAATCCAAAATTTTATATCGCCTTTATCCGTTACGACCAGTATTTTGTAACAGTTACTATCTTCTACCGGCTCACTACCCAGCAGTTTAACGGATATAACCTTAATCTTTTTCCTCGTTCGTTTTTTTAATAAGCTAGCTAGAGGAATCGGAGGGTCAATAGGTATACTCCAGATCCTAGGGTCATAGGCAGTTAAGAAATATTTCTTAGATTGTATAACCGCTCGGATGACTCTACCATAGATGTCATACTCAAACATCATTACTTTTTCACCATCAAAGCTTTCCTCATGTTTGACCTGCACCTCTCTTCCAGTACCAACTTGGCGCAAGGTATATTTAACGTCACAGCGAGCCTTCTCCCCTTCGAAAGCAAAAAAGACCTCCTTATTGTCGCTGGATCTCCACGATTTTGCTTCTTCTTCTGGGCTTAAACCGGTTTTAGGCTTAATCGAAAATTCATCTTTACAAGTGATATATCCCATCCCACTTTTTACCAAAGAATCGTTAAACTCTACTCCATTTATGATTTCCTCTAAATCTAAGGCTTTAGAGAAACTCGATAGACTGAGCAAAAGGAAAGTTGATATAAGGAAGCTTAGGTATTTCATGGTAAACATCCTCCTTTCCCAATTGTTTTATCCAAGAGACGGTGTTTTATTTAGAGATTCCTTCATAACAAGGATCCTTTCATAACAATGGCTGCATCCTCCATTGTAAAGATTATAGCTGGTAAGCAATATCGTGCAGTCGCTATCACGATACAAATCGTAGTAACAACCCATGCAATAATCTTCATCACATGCAGGGCCTGAGTCGCACTCATAACCGATATGATCGGGACAGCACTCGAGGCAGCCTAAGCTATGGTCAGTTCTCCAGTAACCACTTCCCCAAGGATCGGGATCACATTCATAATTAAGGCAAGAAGCAGTAAGCGGAACCCTTTCACATTTCCAGTTATGCAGCCATCCTCCTTTTATCTTTGACATCTCTTCAAAGGTGAGGATCCGGGTTGAATCCTCCAAGGCCGATGTAAGCCAGAGCGAAAATAAGCCAACAAGTAAAGTGGAAATTACTCTGTGTAACCTCATCTTCCATCCCTCCTTTTTACAACCCCATTCTGTTCATGATATCCAATTTTATTCTCGCCTCCTCTGCCTCCGGTCTCCCAGGGTAAGATTCTATGATCATACTATAGTACCTTCTAGCGTTAGAGAAATCCTCTAACATATGATATCCTTGGGCTATATCCAGAAGTAGCAACGCTTTACTCATGCTGTTAGTAAAGTTTATCATCTTTGCTTTAAGCTCCTCCACCGCTTTGGCATATTCTTTCTTCCTAAAGTAGCACAAGGCAGTAAGATGGCAAGCTTCAGCGTAATCTCCGCTCATACTCGGGATTTTGGAGAATTCGAGCAAAGCCTTATCGTATTCCCTCATGTCGAAATAGAATCTGCCAAGGAGATAATGGAGGTGACTGTTCTTCGGCTCCCTTGAAATTATCCTCCTCATCACATCAGGAAATTTCCTTCGATGAATCTGTAGAAGCTTTGAACACTCTTCCTTGATTTCGCTAGGACAGCCGTTGCATTCTGCGAGTTTTGTTATCTGGTACCCTGCGTGGTATAACGCCTCCGCATCTTCTGACATGTAATCCATTATCTTCTTGAACTCACCTAAGGCAGCTTGGTAGTTTCTCTCGACCAAATAGCAGATTCCGAGGTTATATCTAGCGTATCTCTCCACATCCTCGGAAATCTGAGGACTGGAGAGAAGGTTTTTAAGCTCAGAAGCAGCTTTATCAAACTCCCTCCGGCAGATGTAGGCTTCTCCTAATTTGCATCTTACGCTTCCCACCAACCTCTCATCTTTGAATTTTTTGATTACGCCATTATAGGTGGAGATTGCCTCTTCCAGCTCTCCCGTTTCCTGATAGTGCTCCCCCATATGATACAAAGCCCATCCTGCCGACAGCGTATCAGGGTAATCCTCGATTACCTTCTGATAATAAGAGAGAGCCTCCCTCACCTTGCCTAATGCCCTATAACATTCACCTATCCTCACCAGAGACTCAGCCACATAGTTAGCGTTTCGATCTCTATCTACCACCTTCTGATACTCCTGAACTGCCTTTCCCAGATCGAACAGGTTCCACTGATAAATATTCCCTATCCGATATTGGGCTTCTATTGCTTCATCGCTATCAGGGAATCTCTCCACTATCCACCTGTATTTCTGTATCGCCCCCTGATAATCCTTTTCCTGGAAATGTTTCGTATACGCCTGCTGAAGCGCCTCCTTCGCCGTCCTGGGCTTGGCAAGCTCTATCTCTATCACCCTCCCCTGCATC
>JAGGXZ010000178.1 GCA_021162805.1 Candidatus Poribacteria bacterium | reverse complement strand
TATGTGAGTTTGTATCAGTTGCACATCAGGGTTGCGAGTATGAATCTGTTTGATGGTTTCAGGTATGTAATGGAGGTGATACTCTCTGAGGAACCTTCTCATCCCACCAACATCCTCGGTAAATAAGGGCGATCATAATTTTCGCTCATACTTTATTCCTTTCAATCAGCTAACGACCAAGCTCAGCCGCCCGCCGGAGCGCAGCGGGGCGGGTCGGCTGCAGCGAGAAGTTAGGCTCTCTTCAATAGGAATTTGTCGGTTCGCTTGGGAGTAACGAATTTATTTCGCCCAGCAAATCGGGTATATCCTTCTTAGTTGTTTTCCATACCTCATCCCAATCCACAATGTCATAACCGTGTATGAGATGATCACGCATCCCGACAATTAAAGACCAGGGAATGTGAGGATGTCGAGCCCGAAATTCACGTGAAAGCCGCTTGACAGCTTCCCCCATGACCAAAAGCTGATACAGAACCGCCGATTGGGTCTTGATGTCCTCGAAAAATTGCTCCTTGGTCATACCTTGAGTAAATTCGATCACCAATCGAGCGGCTTGGGCTATGTCGAGCAATGTTACCTCATCCCTTCGCATCGGTTACTCCGTTTTGGAGAAAAAGACCTTGGTCGTGTTCAGAACTTCCCGGCGAAACAGCCAATTCCTACTGCGTTCCAGAGCACGTTTGCTGATGAGGTCTACCTCACGGCCCAGCAATGTCTGCAATTCCTGCTGCATTTGAATATGGTTCAACAGGCTCCAATCCGCATCCGTGTCGAACTCGACAAGGATATCCACATCACTATCCGGCCCGAAATCATCCCGTAAGGCTGAGCCGAAGAGGGCCAGTTCACGGATTTTCCATCGCTGACAAAACTCTGCAATTTTATCTGCGGATATCACTGTAATCGGATTTTTCATCTTCGCCTTTCCCCGTTAGATGATATGGCCTAACGACCAAGCTCAGCCGCCCACCGGAGCGCCAGCGGAGGAGGGTCGGCTGCAGCGGATGTTAGGCGGCTCTTTGAGGGTGTATCCAACACCTCATGCTGGCGCAGAAGCCCTCTCCGTCAGGATCAGGTTAACAACGGGAAGCGCTCTCAATTCCAATCTTGACAGATCAATGATCTTGCTGGCATCTTCAATCTCAACCCCAATGACACGATTGTGCTCATCAAAGTCCAACACAACCCCTGGTGCAATCTCTTCAGACTCGGTGCTTACCCCTTCAACAAGTTTGATATACAATATGTCTGTTTCAGGATAATATTCGAAAACCATCTTTTATCTCCTCCTCAAGGCTTGAAACGACGGTCGAAGAAAGCGTTATGCACGGTCTCCCCATCCGGTTCTGTGATAACTCTCAGGTGCCTGTCCCTTTCAGCAATATACCCCCAATGACGAATGCGCCCATTAGGCTGCACCTCAGTGCGAATAGGATTATTAAGGACATGCTCAATCCATTCCATCTTGAGATAAGGGCGACGAGCCATGACGCTTATTCTGAAGTAAGCCGTCGTTTTCATGTGTCATTGCCAGCCATATCTGAATTCACATAGCCACCTAATATGATTATACAGACACCGTTTTTTACCCTTTTTATTGGGATTATGCGGATTCCGTATAATCCCAATAAAAATTGACTTATACAGCATGTTGTAGTAAAATTAAATTATCTTGAATTTTGGAGTATTGTAGCACAGGAAAGCCAATATGTCAAGACTTGTTCCCAGAAAGTCATATCAACCTTCATCTCCTCCAAAGCTCCTGGACAGGGTGAGGGAAACGTTACGTCGCAAGCATTACTCCTACCGCACCGAGCAAGCGTATGTCAACTGGATTAAACGCTACATCACCCACTTGGCAGTGAACGAAAACGTCGCTTCCTCCACTCAGAATCAAGTTCTCAGCGCGCTGCTGTTCCTCTACCGTGAGGTGTTCCGTCAGGAGCTAGGGCCTATTGATGCTTTACGCGCCAAGAAACCCAAACGTTTGCCCACCGTCCTGACCAAAAATGAAGTCCACCGTCTCCTCAACCACCTGTCAGGCATTTATCGGCTGATGGCTCAACTTCTCTATGGCTCCGGCCTGCGCTTGATGGAATGCCTACGTCTGCGCGTTAAGGATCTGGACTTCACCCGCCGTACTATTACCGTCCGCGATGGCAAAGGGTAGGAAGTCATGCGCAAAAGCCCTTACTCCGTTCGTAGCCCACTGGATGCCTGACCCTATCTTCTCCTCGTCAGCAATATGATGTAACCGATCGAACGCGAAACTCTGACGAACGATAAGGAGGAGTTTGAGGAATGAGAGAGGGTTTCCCCCTTATATTAACGCTTTTTCTGATCACATGTGCCTCTGGAGAGCAGCTCACGTTCCACGACGACTTTTCCGGCTATCCGGACGGTTCCTCAGGAGAGCCGGGATGGGAACCGCTATCGATCGGATGGACGGTCAAAGACGGCAGGTATGTGAACGACGAGCCGGTGAAGGTCTTCGCCCTCATAAGCTCGATTCCACACGTCAGGAGGCTTAAGATCGAGGCCACTCTGACGGTGATGGGGAAGAGCTCGAACGGCTGGAAGGTGGCGGGGATCGCCCTATACGAAAACAACCGTAACAACTGGCATCTAGCCCTGGTCGAATCGCCCGACTCACAGGGCGCCGAACATTTTTTCGAGCTTCAGGAGCTCTACGAAGGGGTATGGCTCGCTCAAAACCTGCCCCGAACGAAGCTCGCCCCTGAGGAAGGATTCAACTCCGGGATCGGATGGGAGTACGGCAAACCCTATCGCTTGAGGTTAACCCTCACCCCACAACGTATCCTCGGCGAGATATTCGATTCGGGCGGGAGGCTTCTTTTCAGGCAGGGGTATAGGTTCGATAATCCCAGATCGGTTTCCTTCGGCAGGCCCGCCCTTGATAATGGAGGCTTCATAGCCGCCTTCGACGACGTTAAGGTCGAGGCGGAGGAGGTGGTCGAGATGAAAGAGGAAGAAAGGGAAATACCGAGATATACGAAGTGCGCTTATGAGGGGATCAAAGGCGAGAGAACCGGCTTCTTCCACCTCGAGGAGAAAGACGGTAGATGGTGGGTTATCGATCCGAACGGGTGCGGTTTCTTCGCCATCGGGACGGATCACATCAGGTTCACCGGCCATTGGTGTGAAAAGCTGGGATATGCCCCGTATCACAAGAACAACCTCGAAAAATATGGGACTGAGGAGAGATGGGCCAAAGAAACGGTAAAGAGACTGCTGGATTGGGGTTTCAACCTGTTGGGGGCAGGACATTCTGAATCGCTCCGATACAGCGGTCTGGCACATACCCTCTTTCTGAGCTTCGGATCCGGATTTGCATCCTATGAGGATATTGTTCCTAAGGTCCACTGGACGGGCTTCCCGAACGTCTTCAGCCCGAAGTTCGAGAGATATTGCGATATGAAGGCCAGGGAGATCTGCTCGAAGGCGAAGGGTGATCCGTGGCTTTTCGGATATTTCCTGGATAACGAGCTGGAGTGGTATGGGAAGGTTCACAGGCCCTGGGGGATATTCACCGAGGCGGTCAAGAAACCTCCTGAACACACCGCCAAAAAGGCGTTGATCGATCTGCTTAAAAGGAGGTATCGCTCGATAGATGAGCTGAATGACGCTTGGGAGACCGACTTCAAATCGTTCAACGAGATGCTGGAGAGGACGGATTGGGGCGAGCCGAAGAGCGGAAATATGGAGAGGGATGCTATGGATTTCGTCGCTTTGGCGGCCGACAGATACTTCTCAATAGCCACCGCTGCGATAAGAAAGTACGATCCGAATCATATGATCCTCGGCTGTAGGTTCGCCGGGAACGCGCCTGATCCGGCATGGAGGGCCGCCGGCAGATATTGCGACATCGTCACCCTCAACTTCTATGGAAGGGTTGATCTGGATACCGGCGAACCGATCGGGTTAGAGGATCATCTGAGACGGTGTTACGAGCTTTCGGGACGGCCCTTGATGATAACCGAGTGGTCCTTCCCGGCGCTCGACAGCGGCCTGCCGTGCAAACACGGGGCCGGGATGAGGGTGGACACGCAGGAACAGAAAGCCAGATGTTTTGAGATCTATCAGACCACCTTCTTCTCGCTGCCCTTCGTCATCGGCTCGGACTACTTCATGTGGGTCGATGAGCCGGCCCTTGGAATCTCCAGCACCTTCCCCGAAGACAGCAACTACGGGCTCGTTAACGAAAAGGACGAGCCGTATTGGGAGTTTGTAAACGTCGTCAAAAGGATCAACCGGAGGGTCTATGAGATCAGGGAAAGGGGATATGAGAAGCGAAGGGCGCCGCGGCCGGAATCCGTCCCCTGGCCTAAGCCGTCTGAGGGGACGAGATGGATCGGAAGGGTGCCGATCCTTCTGGAGAATCCCCGGGAGGTTCCTACCTCCAATCCGTTCGTATCGCTGAGTTTGGATCAGATCTCATCCGATATCGACTGGTCGAAGCTCTCGCCGTCGCGGATCGTCGCCTTCGACTCCAAGGGTGAGGAGGTTCCGATCCAGATCGACTCGTTTGAAGACGGGAAGCTCTCGAAGTTCGACGAGATCTGCCTGAGATGTCCGCTTCGGCCGGGCGAGTCGAAGACGGTCTATCTCTATCTTGCGTCCGCGCCCGTGAGGGAAACGGCGAGGAAATCGCCGGAGGGGATCGAGCTGAAGGAGGAAAAGGATAGGATCGTGATATCCAACGGTTTCCTCACCTTGGTCAAATCGGGGGGAAGCGGCGATCTCGCGGACGAGCTTAAGCTGGATGGGACGCTCCTTGGAAGGATCTACCCGCTTTTGAGGGAGGAGATCGGCGGTGAGCTCCGGTATCCCGCTCCCGATTCGACGAAGATTCTGAGGGTCTCAGTCGGGCCGTTGAGGGTGGTCCTCTGGACCTTTCTCAGCTCACGCGGGATAGGAGCTTATCGGATAATGGGCAGGATTGCCGTGTATCCAAGGAGGAGATGGGTCTCTGTCAGGGTGTTTCGGATCGAAAATATCTCTGAGGGCGATTGGAAACTCCACGGCTATTTCATCTTCGCGTATCCTCAGATCGGCGGCTCGATCGAAGGAGATGAGGTCGGGGGGCCGGACGTGCCGAACTATTATCTTAACCTTGGGATGTGGGCCGATCGCGGGGTGGGGATGTTCTATGGGACGGCGAGCAGATCGAGCGGAGTGCATGTGCGCTACTGGATCGACACTGCTTACCATGCTGACGCTTTCAGATCGTTGGATCGGCCTCTTCCTCTTCCGCCCGGGAGCTCGTTCGAAGAGAGCAACGGAGTGGAGTTCGTCACCTTCGGCGGCAGGCTTGAGGGTGAGAGGCCATGGTCGTCCGTGCTCTTGGATGCCTTCCGTTCACCTGTCGTTCACCTTTATCCTCTGGAGGAAATCAGATGAACCGAGGGTGCAAGCTAAGCAGCTATCTGTTACCGACGTGCTCGCCGATGGATCTCAACATCTCCTCCGATTTCCTGTGACCGGGATCGATCCTGAGAGCCGTCTTAAACTCTGAGATCGCCCTTCCCTTCATACCGAGTTTCAGATAGCTCATAGCCAGATTATAATGTGCGTCGGCCCACCAAGGTGCGAGCTTCACAGCCGCCTTGAACTGTTTTGAGGCCTCGTTGAACATGCCGGATCTATAGAGGGCTATACCGAGGTTATATCTGCCCTCGGTGAAATTCGGTTTCAATTTGACGGCTTTTCTCAGGTGCTCCGCGGCCTTTCGCGGTCGGCCTAACTTCAGATAGATAACACCGAGGTTATATTGAGCCTCGAAGAAATCGGAATTCAAGCTCAAAGCGTTGTTAAGCATGTCGATCGCTTTATCGGATTTACCCAACCGACTCAGACAGAAGGCCGCGTTCAAGTAAGCCTTTTCCATCTTCGGGTCGAGCTGAAGCGCCTTTTTAAACTCTTTAATCGCCTCCTCATACTTCCCCTCCTTCTGAAGGGAAACACCTTTGTTGTAGGCCAGCTTGGCATCTCTTTTCCTCATTCCTTTGATCGCCTTCAGAAATTCCTCTATTCCCCCTCCATACCCCAACTTCTTTGCCTTTTGAAAGGCCAATTTAGAACTATTTAGATCTCCCAATTCGAAGGTCAAAACTCCGATGTTATACCACACCTGAGGATCTCCCGGTCTGAGCTTAGCCACCTCTCTGAACCACTTGAGCGCCTCTTCCCTACGAT
This sequence comes from Candidatus Poribacteria bacterium, assembly GCA_021162805.1. NCBI lineage: Bacteria > Candidatus Poribacteria > Candidatus Poribacteria bacterium. The sequence continues at coordinate 39,781 of JAGGXZ010000178.1, read as the reverse complement.
CCATCTTGGCATAACAAAGACCTAATCCCATCTTCGCATCAGTGGAAAGCGCCTCAGAATCGAGACATCTCATGAACTTACCGATAGCCCTCTCATACTTACCCATTTCCAGATATACGGTGCCGAGGTTGTAAAGCAGGGTGGGATCGTCAGGGGCGAGCTCTGCCGCTTGTTCCAGACGATTCTCCGCCTCCTTAAGCTTGCCCATTTTGAGGTAACAAAGGGCGAGATTGATCGAAACATCCACGATCATATCCGCCGAATTGGCGTTCCTCAGGGCCTCTGAATACCACTTAACCGCATCATCGGTCATTCCGCTCTCGAAGTGGAAAAAGCCCAGATTGTAGTCCACCGTCGCGGAATCCGGCTTCAACCTTTGCACCTTTTTTAGAGTTTCGATCGCCATGTCCAGATCCCCGGCCTCCTTATATTCCATGGCCATGTCAAAATACTTCCTCATCAGGAAGGTCCTCATCCTGTAGTTTCTGGAGTGATAGGCAGGAGGAGAGGAGTAGTGTCGTTTGATATATTCCGGATGGTTGAGGTAAAAACGTGCGACGTCCTCATCGATGCCGTGAGTTTTAGCGAATTCACGCACGGCATCTTCGTTCGGTCTCGTCCCTCTCCCCACATGAGCGCATGAGGGGAGAATAAGCGACGCAACGAGGACGATTATGAAGATCAGCATAATTTTGGGCCATCTCATACGACAAGTCATGGCGAATTCAGAATAACATATCATGTGAACGGTTTTCAAGCGAATCTGAGCCTTGTTCTCTTATCGATCATCCCCCGATTACCCAAATTATATCACGGCGGAGCGGATGAGAAAACTGAGATCGAGATCATAATCCCCAGCTCGCTCAAAAGACAGAAAGCGCCGAGAACATCGCCCGTGGTTCCTCCTATCTTATGTCTCGAAATCCTGGAAAGGATCATGGCGATTAATCCTGAGAGGATGAAACCTGTCAGGACGAAAACAGGGTAGAGGATCAGAAGAGGTATCAGATAGGCGGAGGCGATAAGCGCATTACGCCACCTATAGGGATAGAACGCCGCTCCCAACCCCTCCATCTTAGCGGGTCGGGAGAGGCCGAGAAGAAGGTTCATCGAGAACCTGGAGATCACACAAGCGACGAGGATCTGAGATACTTCGGCATCGAGCAGGATACTATATAGAGCCAGCACATATAGAGTGCCGAAGAAGAGCGCAAACGGTCCCACATCGCCCCTGGACATTATCTCCAGTCTTTTCTCCCTGCCGCTTTGATTCAAAAACCCATCCAGGGTATCAAGTAGACCGTCGAAGTGGAACAGGTTAAAAAGATAAAATGTAACCGCCATCGAGCTCAAAACAGCTATCTGAGGCGAGATGAGACCAAGCAGGTATCTGATTCCTATATATGACCCGGCACAAAGATACCCCACAATCGGGAAATGGGTCGGGATTCTCTCTATCTCCCCGTTCCCCCCGATCGGTATCCTGGAGAGGAAGGAGATGGTCAGTCGGATCTCATCTAAAATTCTCAACGCTTCCTTTGAGATCCTGAAGGCCATCTTGAACTTCGATATTGTCCTCCTCTTCACTCCGGGTTTCAGATAGCCCATGGTCTATCATCCGTCATCCTTACACTCTATGAGAGTACGAGCGTATCTTCAATAACCTTTCAATATACCTATCCTCCTCATCCCCCTCTGGGGGGATATCAGCGGGTTTCGGTGATGAGGGAGATGGGGCGGATCTGATCTTCACCTTTCGCATGATCAACTCCAGCATGACGAGGATCACCGAGGCCAAGATAAGCCATCTCCATATCGGCCTCAGGGAACGATGGGGAGATCTCACCGGTTTCCCGACGATCTCGGGATCGGCCTGATATACCCCTCCTGTCCCGGCAGCGAGTCTTCTGAGCAATGAGGCGTTGATCGTCAAGTTGGAGTATTCCGGCGAGTATGGGAGGTAAAGCGATCCACTCGCCACAAGCAGCTCATTTCCCCTGGCTTTAGGTATCACGATCGACACGGCATATCTCCCCAGTGAGAGCAGATTAAACTTGGCCTCATATCTCCCCGCCGATATTTCCTCCATTGGAATGGTCTGAACGTCGGAATCAGGACCTATCACCCTTGCCTGAAGAACCAATCCCGTGACCGGATATCCTCTTTTATCGATCATCTCAATTCTGGCTACTCCTCTGCCGTTTTCGATGCTCAGATTCAATTCTGACCTTTCCCTTTGCGGCATCAACCATCTTATGAGCTGCAGCCAGAACTTTGATCCCTCCTTCCATCTCGCCCATTCCTTCCCCCATTTACCGCCGATCTGAGAGGTGAAGGCGGCGACCTTGCCGAGCCCGTATCTCCAGACCGATAGTATCGGATCGCCTCTATCCGAGGCGAGGATCACCTGCGCGGCCCCCTTTTCCGATGTAGCGACATATCCGTCGAGGGGTGGCAGAGAACCGATGCCCGAAATTATAGGGTGTTTCATCTTGAGGATCGGCGTGAATCTGCCCTCCACGATCAGATCTCTCGTCGAGTGGATCTCTCTGACAAAGACGTTCGGAAGCTGGCTGAGGTCGTCGAGGTCATAATATCTTCCTTTACCGTCTCGTGCGATCTCAGTGAGTATCCCACGAGCCTCGTCCCCCACCGCTATGGCTGAGATGGTGATTCCGTTCGCGGCCATCCTGCGGACCAGCGGTGGGAAATTCCCTTGACTTCTGCCATCTGTGACCGCTATGACGTGTCTGAAAGGGAGATCGACCCGACGAAGCCAGTTATATGCGAGCTTCAGGGCAGCATAGAGGTTCGTGCCGCTTCCAGGTGAGATGGATCTCGCCTTTTTGATGAGTGCCTCCCGATCCTCCACCCTGCCCAGGGGGAAGACGATTCTGGGTTTGGCGTCGAATGCGATGCATCCGAAAAGATCATCCCCTCTCAGCGATCTGATGGCCGATTCGAGAGCCGCCTCGGCCAGATCTATCTTCCTATCCGTCCCGACGTAGTTGGCCATGCTGCCCGATTTGTCCACGAGGGCGACGAGCGCCATCCGCTGCTCCTTACCCCTCGGGTCCATATTAACCGGCGAGAGTTTCTCAATCGGAGTGTTAAAATATCCTCCTGCACCGAAAGCTCTATCGCCACCCAGTATCAGTACGCCTCCGCCAATCTGATTGGCGAAAAGCCGAATGGCCTCCATCTGGGCCTCATTGAATGCATTTGAAGGTAGATTCCCGATTATGATCACATCCTTATTTGCAAGCTTGGAGACGTCATCGGGGAAATGGTTCGGCTGCTGGATCTCCCCTAAAATCCCGTTCTTACGCGCCAGATCGAGGAAATATCCCCCCTCCTTTCTGTCTCCGACGAACAGCAACGAGGGTCTGCCTTTCACGGAGATCCAAGCATAAGCATCATTGTTGTTGGGTATGGTATCCGGCTCAGCCTCAAGGTGAAATCTATATTCGTAGTTCCCCTCCCCCTCTATCCGGTCCACCACGCGAATCGGATTGATCCCGCTCTTAATCGAGAGATTCAGATGTTTTATGATCTCGCCGTTTCGATATACGGTGATCCTACCTTTAGCCTTGGAGAGGCTCCGCGCTATAGCGACTAGTTCGATAGGAGCTCCGATCCTGACCGACCGTGGATGCCTCTCGTTTGGATCGAGCAACACCTCGCCGCCGAGATGTCTATATATGGGGACGGCGTAGACCTCCGCCCTTTCAGCCCTGAGGAGGGGTATCAGTGAGGAGGCATCGTTGAGGTTTTGATTGCCGTCGCTAAGGATCACGATCCTGCGCGGCATATCCGAAGGCAGGACGGAGAGGGCCAGTTTGATCGCCGATTCGATATCCGTTCTGCCCCGATCGATCGTCGAAACGATCCGGTCAGGCGCCAAATCCTTCTCCTCGGTGAGGGGGATCTCCAGCGAAGGATACCTGGCGAAGACGATCAGACACCATTTCGAGCCTTTCGGCAGGGAACGAACGTATTTCCTAAGCTCTCTAAGACCATCTTCTATCTTCCCGACGCTCTCCGAGATATCAAGCAGAAAGGCGATAGCAGGTCTGTTATGATACATGGGCAGCTTCAAATCGACGAGGGCGAGGAGGAGACACAATACCGCAGCACCTCTCATGATCAGCCCTATGGTCGTTCTCCCTCCAGATCGTCTCAAACTGATTCCCTCCAGCTTGCTGTTGTTCAAGATAGGGTATCTCCCCCGCCTTCAAGGGGAATTCTGATGATAGTATACTAAATCATAACTATCATTGAAAAGCCCTGAAGAAAGGACACGAAAATTGACAGGGGATTAACGGAGAGGTACAATACAGTGAAACCTGAAGATCCAATATACCTACGAACTTAATGAGAGGGAGATCCCATGGAACTGAGACTTGAGAGGAGATATATCAACCTCCCGGTAAAAAACGGGGCCCCGAAGCGGAGGATGAGATTCATAGTTGACGGGAAGGCGGTTCGCGAGTTTGAGATCGAACTGGCGGAAGGTGATCCCGATTTCTGGGCCTTCCTCGACATAAGCACTTTCACAGGGAGAAAAGCCGCTCTGGAGGTCGACGGACTGGATGAAAGCTCCGGAGCATTTGATCTGATCCATCAGGACGACATCATCGAAGGTTCAGAGGACCTCTACAGGGAGAAGTACCGACCTCAATTCCATTTCTCCACCCGACGAGGTTGGAGCAACGATCCCAACGGGCTGATCTACTACAAGGGTGAATACCATCTGTTCTATCAGCATAATCCCTATGGCTGCGGATGGGGCGATATGCATTGGGGACATGCTGTAAGCAGGGATCTCGTTCATTGGGAGGAGTTACCCATCGCCCTATATCCACACCACTTCGGCGACCACTGCTTCTCCGGCAGCGCCGTGGTGGACGTGGGAAACACCGCCGGATTTAAGACGGGCGATGAGGAGGTCATCGTCGCCGCCTTCACCAGCACGGAGCGCGGCGAGTGCATCGCCTATAGCAACGATCGCGGCCGCACGTTCACCGATTACGAGGGCAATCCTGTGGTCAAGCACCGCGGGCGCGATCCGAAGCTCATCTGGTATGAGCCCGCCGAACACTGGATTATGGCGGTCTACGATGAGTTCGATGAGGGACGCTACATCGCCTTTTACGCCTCCTCGGACTTGAAAAATTGGGAGTTCCGAAGCCGGATCGAAGGATATTACGAGTGCCCCGAGATCTTCGAGCTGCCAGTGGACGGCGATGGAGATAATAAGAGATGGGTTGTATACGCCGCCGACGGAGATTACGCTATCGGCTCGTTCGATGGGAGGAGGTTCATAACCGAATCCGGCAAACATCGCTTCAGCTACGGCAACTGTTTCTATGCGTCCCAGACCTGGAACAACATTCCGCCCGAGTATGGACGGCGCATCCAAATCGCCTGGGGGCGGGTGAACATGCCCGGAATGCCGTTCAATCAGATGATGCTCTTCCCCGTCGAGCTGACCCTGCGGACGACGGAGGATGGCATACGCATGTTCGCCGAACCGGTGAGGGAGGTGGAACTGTTACATGGGGAGGGGTGGGTTTGGAGGGATAAGCCGCTGGGAGAGGGCGAAAACCTCCTGGCCGGAATTGAAGGGGATCTCTTTCACATTCGATCCGAGTTCGAGCTGAAGGGGGCCGATAGGATCGGCTTCCGCATACGAAGCATACCCGTTACCTACGACGTGAGGGAAAGACGATTGGAGTGTCAGGGCTGTGAGGCACCCCTTAAGCCCCTAGGGGATAAAATCCGTTTGGAGATCCTGGTCGATCGAACCTCGATCGAGATCTTCGCCAATGACGGCCGAATCTATATGCCCATCGGCGTGATCCCACCAGATGAGGATAGGAGCCTCGAGATCTTCGCCCTTGGCGGGGAGGTCCTGGTGAGATCGATGGAGATATATGAGATGAGATCGGCGTGGAGGAGGTAAGAAAATGGAGGAGATCAGGGTCAAATGCGATTATCCCAACCTCTCCGAGGAGGAGAACATAGAGATCGCCATCAGGGAGATGAAGGGATACGGGATGTTGCCCGAAGATGGGGATTACGATCGTGAGAGGTTCGCCGCCCTCAGGAAGGCCGTTAGGGAAAATTTCGAGATCCCATGGACCAGCATCACCCCTCCTATGGAGAGGCTTCTCTACGCTATAGCGGCCATTCATCGTCCGCGTAACGTCGTCGGCATAGGCATCTTCTGCGGAAACACACTCGTGTGGAACGTAGGCCCTGCGTGTGGGCCCGGCAAGGTCTATCAGGCCGAACATCTGGTCGGTGTGGATGTGGATGAGAAGGCGATCCATATAGCCAGGGATAACTTCAAGAGAATAGGTGCGTCGGACGAGGTTGAGATACTCGCCGAGGACGGGCATGCCGTGTTGGAGAGGATAGATTACCCGATAGATCTGCTCTATCTGGACGCGCACGGCCCACTCCCGGGAACCAGCGGCCCCAGCACAAAGCTGATCTACCTGACCTTACTCGAAAGGGCCTATGACAGGATACCGCCGGGAGGAATCGTCGTCGCGCATGATACGTTGCCCGAATGGTTTATCCGGACTGCGGGGAAATACCTGGAATTCGTCCGAGATAGATCCAACTTCCGAATCAGCCTTTCCATTCAACCCGATAAGGAGGGGATTGAGGTGAGTCTCAAGTAGCTCTTTTCAGCCTCATCAGCCTTATCATCCTCCTTATGTTCATCAAGGCTTTGTCCTCTGGGAAGGCTCACCAGCGCTCAAAAATTCTCGCACAGTCAATCCTGCTTCGCGAATAATGGCGCGTAGTGTGCCAAGCGGAAGGACGCCGGGGTGGTGTGGGACAGTAGTTCGCCGACGGGTCCGCGGGTTATACCAGATTTCATGGCTACCTTTGGCTTGCCTATCGAAGACGAAACCTGCCGCCCGCAAACGCCGCACGACTTCCCGATATGTCATCGGGGTTAAACGGCTCATGTTCCTGCTGTTTCCGGTTCGATGCCGACAGGGATTCTTACGGTCGCTTTCCATCGACGCCTTTTCAAAGCTGCTCTCACCTTCGCCGGTAATGGGTCACCATGCTCCAGATAGGACTCAATCAATTTACGAGCCACGTCTTGGGCAATCTCCATTGTTTCTGCAATGGTGCGACCTTGTGCTACTAAGCCCTGCAAGTCGTCACTGGTTGCCAGATAACCGCCTTCTTCTAATGGCTCAATATGAATCGTGATAAGCACCTCGGACATGTTATCTACCTCCATTATTTAGATTCGCCCTCCGGTACTTCGACGGTAACCATTATACGGCATACCTGTATAGAGGTCAACGCTGTTATTGCGAAGCGTGGCGGGTTCAAGCCTGAGGCTTCAGCCTTAATAACCTTTCAATATACTTATCTTTCTCTTTTATCTCCTTCTCAGAGATATCACTGGGTCTAGAGGGAAAGGTTGAGAAAGATCTGATTCTCACCTTTCGCATGATCAACTCCAGCATGACGAGGATCACCGACACTAGGATAAGCCATCTCCATATGGCCATACTGCCCGATTTGTCCACGATGGCAACAAGCGCCATTCGCTGCTCCTTTCCCCTCGGGTCCATGTTAACCGGCGAGAACCTCTCGACCGGTTGAAATACCCCCCGGCGCCGAAAGCTCTGTCGCCGCCCAACATCAGCACGCCCCCGCCGATCTGGTTGACGAAAAGCCACATAGCCTCCATCTGGGCCTCCCTGAATGCGCTTGAGGGTAGATTCCCAATTACGATCACATCTTTATCCGCAAGCTTGGAGACGTCATCGGGGAAACGGCTCGGCGGGAGGATCTCCGCTGAAATCCCGTTCTTACGCGCCAGATCGAGAAAGTATCTCCCCTCCCTTTCACCCCCGACGAACAACAGCGAAGGTCTGCCCTTCACGGAAATCCAGGCGTAGGCGTCGTTATTGTTAGGCATGGTATCCGGCTCGGCTTCGAGGTGAAATCTGTACTCATAGCTTCCTTCCCCCTCTGTCCGATCCGTCACGCGAACCGGATTGATCCCGCTTCTAATCGAGAGGTTCAGATGTTTTATGATCTCGTCATTTCGATACAACGTGATTTCGCCTCTAGCCTTGGAGAGGCCCCGCGCTATGGCGACCAGCTCGATCGGCGTGCCAGCCCTGACCGACCGTGGAACCCTCACGTGTGGATCGAACAGCACCTCGCCGTCAAGATGTCTGTATATGGGGACGGTGTAGATCTCCGTCCCCTCAGCCCTGAGGAGGGGTATCAGCGAGGAGGCATCGTTGAGGTTCTGATTTCCGTCGCTCAGGATCACGATCCTGCGAGGTATATCGGATGGCAGAACGGAGAGGGCCAGCTTGATCGCCGATTCGATATCCGTCCTACCTCGATCGAGCGTCGAGGCGATCCGACCGGGTATCAAATCCCTCTCTTCGGTGAGAGGCATCTCCAGGGATGGGGTTTTGGCGAAGGCGATCAGGCACCACCTCGAACCTTCCGGCAGGGAGCGAACATATCTCCTGAGCTCTCTGAGACCGTCCTCTGGCTTTCCGACGCTCTCCGAGATATCGAGTAGGAAGGCGACGGCAGGTCTATCTCGACGTAGAGGTAGCTTTAAATCGGCCAGGGCAAAAAGAAGGCACAACACCGCCATCCCTCTCATGATCAGCCCTAAAATCGTCCTCCGTTTAAACCGTTTCAAGTTGGGCTCCCCTCCTGCTCTAATCCGTTGCACGTTCAACGTTTAACGTTATAACGTTTTTCGTTCCTGGTTACTCTCTCCTCGCTGACACTCAGTGGTAACATAAGCCTAAGACTTTGATCGCCTCCGCGGCCAGATCCTCGGCCGATCGAATCGTCGCGGCGTTGAGCCATACGAGCCTCCCATCACCCCTGAACCATATGATCTGCCTACGGGCATACTCTCTGGTTCGACGTTTGATTAGCTTTACAGCTTCATCCAGCGTGATCTCCCCGTATAAATGGGCCGCCAGTTCCCTGTAGCCTATCCCCTTCATCGAGTTTAAATCCCTGCCGTATCCCATCTCCAGCAGCCTTCGAACCTCGTCCACGAATCCCCTCTCGATCATTCGATCCACCCTCCTTTCGATCCTCCCATATAGCTCCCTCCTCTCCCTTATCAGGCAGAGGCCGATAAATCTGTATCTCGTTCGGCCTGATCCCCATTGTTTCCGTAATTCAGACATGGTCCGACCGGTCTTCTCGTAGACCTCAAGAGCCCTGATGATCCTGACCAGATCGTTGGGATGGATTTTCGACGCGTAATGCGGGTCGATCTTGCGGAGTCTTTCGTAGAGGGCGAGGTTGCCGCTTTCGCGTGCCTGACGCCTCAGACGTTCCCTCAGCTCCTCATCGGCCTCCGGCCCTTCGAACAGGCCGTCCACCAGGGCGCGGAAGTAAAGCCCGGTTCCCCCCACCAGGATTGGTATCCTCCCGCGACTTTTGATCTCATCTATGGCTTTATCGGCCAGCCTCTGGAAATCGGCGGCGGAGAAGCTCTCATCCGGGTAGACGCAATCGATGAGATGATGGGGCACGAGCTCCCGTTGTTTCGGGGATGGCTTAGCAGTGCCGATGTCCATATATCTGTAGACCTGTCGCGAGTCGGCGGAGACCACCTCTCCATCGATTTGCCCCGCCAGCTCCACCGACAGATCGGTCTTACCTACCGCCGTGGGGCCCAAGATACAGAGGAGGATATCCTTCTCCGTTAATCTGTTTTTCAACTCTTCAACTGCTCCCATCTTCCTTTTCACCCGCGCGTCCTGGAAAACCCGACGGCAAAGGTCACGGGATCCTTCAGTGAGGAGAGGGTGATCGTGAGTATGGGCGGCGACCAGGCATAGCTGTAATCCGAACCGAAACACGAAACGGAGGAGGGAACGAAGTCCGGGGGAACATATATGAAGATGTTTCCCTCCACCTCTCGGTATCCTCCCGTTGAGGCGAGCAGTGTGGAGCTCCTCCTATCCCATCCCGCCGAAAGTATCTCCACTCCACCCTGGCTGAAATGTATATCGGTCGATATGATCTGCGGGTGATTTCTCTGTTCCCTCAGGCATAATAACAGCACCGATCTGGGCGGGATGTCGTAGATATCTATCGATCTCTGAAATTCGCCCAGGAACTCATTCGTCCAGAACTCATGGGCGATATAGGATCTGGAGCTGCTCAGTCCGATATCGCTCATCTTTATCGATATGTCTCCCGGCAGATCCTCCCAGTTGAAAAGCCCCACCACCTTCCATGAATCGAAGTTCGACTTCACATCGAGAGACCATATCCTAGGACGTTCGGATTCCATTAGATCCACAGGGATGGCCGGCACGCCATATAGAGGCAGAATCTTCCCCAGAAGTTCCGCTCTATCTTTTGCCAGATCTATCAGGGAGCCAACCAGCGAGACCATGCCTCCGGAGAGCGCACAGGCGGTCAACAGGATCAGAACCTCGTTGAGCGGTCTGGGTTCGGAGATGGATATGGCATCGATGCTGTTCGTCCAGAGCACACCCTGACCGTAGAACTTGCTCGCCCATAATTTCGCCATCTCCGGTATTCCGTATTTATCCTCCCACCTCACATCAAACGGGTTTCTCCATGCGTCGATCGAAATGCTGTTGATGCTTGTGATCCCCACATTGTAGCTTGTGCAGCCATACTTCGGTATGACGAGCATGGGTCTTGCGGCCTCCACAACGGAGCTCAGACCTCGGCGGTATGCCTCGATCCTGGTGATCTCCTCATCCCTGTAAACCGGTGAGAAGGATGGGTCCAGATGATTTATGTATCCCGCCATGTCGAGCAGCAGCGCATCAAATCCCCATTTCTTGATCCTCTCGATCTGTTCTGTGACAAACAGGATAGCCTTTGGATCGGTCGGGTCGAGCAGGACAGACCTCCTCTCTCCCTCGTATACTCTATGTGTGGGAGAGCCGGTTCGATCTCTGAGGATACAGTCAAAAAGGTCATTTAAACCGGGCCATTCCTCATCCGCCTCAAAAGGCGAGAAATAAATCGCCGCCTTCATGTTGAATCGGTGGATCTTCTCGACGATGGGTTCCAGTCCGTTTGGGAACCCATCGGGTGCCGGCTCAGCCACTCCGTTCCATCTCTGCCATCCCCATGGCACCTCTATGTATTCGATCATCCCCTCGCCAAGCCTCAAGCTTCCGGGGTTCTTATCGATCCAATCGATGTTATCGGATATCCACTTCTCCGAGACAGATCCCGTCTTAGGTTTTGAGTTCCATCTAAGGGCTGGTTTCGGTGGCCTCGGAGCGTCGGAGATATCGGATACCAGCTTGACGTAGGTCTCCTGAGCGGAACGATAGAAATCGGTATAGTTGATGTAGACCGGTTCTGAGAAGGTCTCCTCACTGATGGATCTATTCCAGATCTGATACATCGACCATCTGTTTATGCCCTTGTAGTTCTTAAGCGGCTGAAGGTCGGAGTCGTATCCCATCTCGATCGACCCCCACCACTTGAAGAAGCCGAGGAAACCGAAGGATATAGAACGCTTGGATTCGGTGTCATAGATGAGGCCGTTATGGCATATCTCACCGCTTCCCGTCAGATCGACTTTATCCAACACCTCCCTGACGGAAGAGGGGTGATCGCTATAGGTGTTTAGATACACGTGATAGTTTGTAGGTTGTGATCCCAGGAAGATCCCGCCCACGGGCGATCCCATCCATGGTGAAACGGTTATCACGTCGATCCTATGCACCTTTACCTCGTCTCCCTCTTCAGGCTCAACGCTCGCTCCGATGACGAGATAGTTCTGCGACTCGTACAGGTTGAGGTAGATGTTCAAAGTGACTGAGATCGGGCCGGATTTACATTTATGGGAGAACCTAACCTGTATATAGGGGCCGGTCAGCTCATCCTCCATCATCTGCGTCGAGAAGCGGCGTTCCTCGGCATCTAGAGTTGTAAGGAACGTCCCACCTTCAAGCTCGACCCTGCAATATGCGTTTCTTATGACGTGATATCCCGATTTATCCTGATAACCCCATGTCCCATTGGCTAGATCGTAGGCCACCTGCAGGAGGGAGTTTTTGATGTTGAGTATATTGCCTCTTCTCTGAATCGATATCTTCCCTCGGACATCCGTCATCTGCCCCTCCTCCATGAGATTACCCGGATATGGTGAAGTTGAGGACGTTGGATTTGATAGGCGGCGTTTTGCCCATCAATGAGTCCATCCTGACATATACCTTCTCAAAATCTGGGTTTTTGGATTTGAGAAAGCGTATCTCCTCTCGAAGCCTCTGTATGGCCGTTTTCTTGGCGTCGGGACTAAGCTTCCTATCCATCCTCAAAGAGGTGATCTCGTCCTCTATCTCGATGAGATACGGGGACTTTTTAACATAGGTGGATCTGTACATATTCAGCCTCAAGGTTGTCTGAAGGGTATATGTTCCCGGCTTGAGATCGTAATAATCGAGCAGGTTATCGATTATCACCTCAGCCGTTTCACCCGCCTTGAGGGCGACCCCCGGCTTAACCTCGACGCTTCTTCCATCCAACCTCACGCTCTCAATGGGACCCTCCCGAACGATCTTCCTTTTCGGAGGAACGATATCGCCGGAGGAGGTTCTGATGGTTGTCTGAGAGAGCATCAGCTCAGGCGTGAGTTTTTCCAGGTTGAGATCGGACCTATTGGCCTTAAAGGTGAACTTGAGCTTTATGGGCTCACCTTGTGAGAAGGTGGTTTTCGGGATCTCCACCTTCAGGGAGGCTATTCCAGTTTCCCCTTCAGGGGTTGAGGACTTAGGAGGCTGAGCTTCGCTTTTCTCTATTTTCTTTGCCGGTATGCGAGGGGATTTGGATGCAGATATGGTGAAGCTGAGAATATTGGATTTGATAGGCGGCGTTCTACCCATCAATGAGTCCATCCTGACGCATACCTTCTCGAAATCGGGGTTTTTGGATTTGAGGAACCGTATCTCCTCCCTGAGCCTCTGTATGGCCGTCCTCTTGGCGTCGGGATCGAGCTTCCGATCCCTCTCCAGGGAGGTGATCTCGTTTTCTATCTCGAGCAGGCGCGGGGACTTCTTGATATAGGTGTATTTGTATACGTTCAATTTCAGGATCGTCTGTAACGTATATGTTCCCGGCTTGAGGTTGTAGTAATCGAGCAGATTATCGATCGTTACCTGTATCGTCTGTCCGGCCTTGAGCGTGACCCCTGGCGCAACATCGAAGCTCGAATCGCCGAAGCCAACTCTTTCAACGGCGCTTTTCGCTTCGATCCTCCCCTTCGGAAGCACGATATCGCCCGATGAGGTCTTTATGACCGTCTGCGAGAGAATGCCCTCCGGTGTGAAATTTATACTCTCCAGGTTGAGATCGAACTTATTGGCTTTAAAGGTGAACTTAAGCTTTATGGGTTCGCCCTGTGAGAAGGTGGTTTTCGGGATCTCCGCCTTCAGGGAGGCTATCTTAGCGGCCTTCTCCTCCGGAGCAGGGGGCTTGGGCTGGGCGGGCTGAGCGGCTGGTTGGGCTGATTTAAGAGCGCCTTTCTCCATCGGCACGCATCCGAAAGGGAGGGTCACCATTGCCAGGAAAAGGATGACATTGATGTATCTCATGCATCACACCTCCAAACATATAAGGTGTAATGCGTAGAGCGCCTAATGCCCTACGCATTACAGAATTCCCGCGATAATTTATGATCGAAACCGAAGCTTAAGCGTTTTAACCTCGTATGGTTTGACGTAGAGATCCACAGCGCCATCATCTAACTTCAACTCCTCGTCGTTCTCCTCCATCAGGTTACACTCGAAGACCCTATGGGGCGGGTTACTGAATTTGATCCTCACCTTTCCGCGCCAGCCGTGGGATTCATAAAGTCGAAGGATCAGATCATCCGTGTCCTCGGCCTTCTTGACGGTATCTATCACCACGCTTGTCCCGTCCATAGCGGCGAACCAACTGGAGGATGGGAGATCTCCGGGATGTGAGGATTCCAGATGAGCTATCAGCGGGACGTTCAGCTCGTATGCCCTCCTCACCGTCCGCGCATCTCTCCAGTCGCCCTTGTGCGGATAGAGGGAGTAGATGAAGAAATGTTCGCCCTGATCGGCGTTCGGATCGGGGCTGATCGGTGAACGCAGCAGCGAAAGTCTGATCACATTGTCCTTGATGCTATGGCCGTATTTGCAGTCGTTTAAGATGCTGACGCCGTATCCCGTCTCGGAGAGATCGGCCCATCTCTGAGCCGGAACCTCGAACTTGGCCCTATCCCAGCTTGTGTTCTGATGCGTTGGCCTTTCTATGGCTCCGAACTGGATCTCATATGTCGCCTTGGGCGAAAGCACATCAACCTCGAAGGCGACCTTCATCAGGGTCCTCTTCTCATGCCAATCCACATGTGTTATAAAATCTATACGGGGTATCGAGTCGTATATAGCTATAAGCTGATCTATCGAGGATCGTTCGGTGCGGAGTTTAACCCTGACGGCGGCGCGAACCGGTCCGCTTTCGGCGATCTTGACCGACTCGACCCGATCTACCTCCCACCGGATATCCTCGTAGTTGAAGTCTATGTCCCAGGCATCATGCGCATGGGGTCTGTCGTCAAAAAGCTCCAGGACGTTTCCCCTGCCGTTCTCAGCCAGCACCTCCCTATCGGCGAGCTTGTCGTAGAGCGAGATGATCTGTCCCTTATCGTTCAGCTTCACCCTGAAGAAGGCGTTTTCCAGGAGACGCTGATCAACCTTCAGCGCCATCGGCCTGGATCGGGTTCTCTTGCCGCGTATGAGCCGGTAGACGGAGTAGCCCAAAGGCGGAATCTCGCTGGCCTCGAAGAGTATCTCCTTGACCTTTCCATCGCTTCGGACGATCTGAGCCGGGACAGGTTCGCCGGACGGATCGAGTATGGTGAAATCATCCTCCTCCATCTCCACCTTTAAACTCGCCACATCGGATCGTGTCCACGATAGGGTGTTGAAGATCACGATGGCCTCGCCATCGCCTGAGGTATCTATTCTCGAGGCGATCGCCTTCAGGGCATCGGAGAGAACCTCGCCGCCAGCCTTCAACACCTTGGCGTAATCCCTATCGGCGTCCTCGTAGACCTCACCGATGGAGGAGCCGGGCAGGATGTCATGGAACTGATTGCAGAGTATGATCTTCCATCCCTCGTAGAGCTTCTCCTGTTGGTACGGCTCTCCCAGCAGCATGGCAACGGATGAGAAGATCTCGGCATCCCGATATAGAAGCTCGCTCTTGCGGTTGTTCCTCTTAGTCCTGCCCTGGGTGGTCTGACATGCGCGATGGAGCTCCAGGTACAGCTCGCCGTTCCAGACGGGGAGCTTGGATTTGTCCAGGTTTTTCTCGAGCCTGTCGAAATAATCCTGAACTTTTCCGAAGCGGCATCTGGGTATACCGGCCATGTTCTTAAGCCTCAGCCCGTTTTCCAGCATCTCCTTGGTCGGTCCGCCGCCTCCGTCGCCGTGTCCGAAGCTGAAGATCACCTCGTCGTAGATGTCCTTCTGCTTGAACCTGTTCCACTGTTCCAGACAATCCCGCGGCACGACGTTTCCATTGTAGTTGAGCGGGGGCATTGTCGCCAAAACTCTAGTACCGTCTATCCCCTGCCACCAGAAGAGGCTGTATGGGAACTTGTTGTACTGGCTCCAGTCTATCTTGGTGGTGACGAAGTAATCCACGCCGGCCTTTTTAAGGAGCTGGGGCAGCGACCAGGTGAACCCGAAGGCGTCCGGAAGCCAGCACACCCTGGAGTGTATCCCGAATTCCTTACGGAAGAACCTGTTCCCGTAGAGCAGTTGTCTGACGAGGGATTCGCCGGAGGAGATGTTGCTGTCCTGTTCCACCCACGTCGCCCCGATCGGCTCCCATCGTCCCTCCTTCACCCTGCGTTTGATCCCCTCGTAGATCTCGGGATAGTACTTTTTGGTGAACTCGTAGAGCTGGGGCTGACTCTGCGTGAAGTGATACTCCGGGTACTCCTCCATGTATTTGAGCACGGTCGAAAAGGTTCTAGCGCATTTGCGCTGCGTCTCGCGTAACGGCCAAAGCCAGGCGGTGTCTATGTGCGAATGCCCCGCGAGAAGCAGACTGCCCATACCGTAGCTGTTTTGGAACTCCTTCAGCCCTTCGTTCAGCTCCTTTCTCGCCCTTTTAATCGAGTCGAAGTATTCGGGCGATCCGATATGTTGCAGATCCACCATCTTGACGCATCGGTCGAGCAGGTTGAAGATCCTCCCTCTGATGGCTGAGTTTTCGGGCATCGTCAACGCCGACTCGGCAGCTACACGGACATCGAAGAGAAAGGAGCGAACCTCCTCGTTGAGGACCGCTATGTCGGCGTATTGGAAGGTGTGGATCTGGTGGAAGCGCGGGTTGCTGTAAGCCTCGATCATCACCTCGAACCGATCGCCCGCCTTGGCCTTTTGAGCGAGTGTGATCTCATCCCGGTTTCCATCGAGCCCCTGAACCGGACGCCCGTTTATATAGGCCAACGCCTCGCCGCCGGGACGGATCAGGAGGACCACCTTCTTGCCGTCCATCTCCTCCGGAACGGTGACCGTTGTCCTGAACCAGGTCGTTACGTCCAGACCGCCCCAGCTCGATCCGATCTGGAACGGTTCCCAGCCGGACTTCGGGGGGGCAGCAGGGCCCTGTTTATGGCCTGTCACGACATACTCCCATCCGGGGATCGCTCTGCGATCGGAGTAAACCGTCCCCGCTATCTCGTTCATCCTGTTGCGAATCTGACCTGCGATTATGTTCCGTTCGGCATCGAAAAACGGCATTCCCTCCTCCTTTCGCCTTCAAAAGCGTGAGAATAGGGGAGAAGCGAACTATGCGAGTTAAGTATAACAGAGAGCAAAGCATCGGTCAACCGCGCTCCTCTATCTCTCCGCCTTCACAGCATACCACACCGTTTCATACTCACGACCGAGGTGGAACGGAGAGGAGATCTGTCCCTTGCCCTTCGGTCGTCCGGAGCCGTCCAAAGCGAAGAGGATGAGAGGCGGTGAGCCGACCTCTCTGTGCAGGGATATCTCTCCCTCGACCGGCTCGATCAGTATCGGCGGCCCTCCCCATTGATCGTCGATACTGGTTCGCTCCTCATTCCAAACCATCCCCGTGTTGGCACAGCGCGCCGCCGCCACGATCAGGAGGCTTTCCGATCGACGGATCGGTTTCCCATCCGTGCTTATCACGCTTACGGCACAGAACGGCGTCTTCACCTCGATCGTCACGTCATCCAGTTTCACTTTTCTGTCTCCAAGCCAGCCGATGGCAGCCTGAAGGCGCGGCGTGTTTATCGTCATAAGTCCGGTCCTCTCACCGTTTGCCTCCCACGCTAACTCACCCGTGTCGCTAACGATTCGCCCCTTTGGCTCTTGGAATCCCACCTCATCGGCGCTTGTAGTTCGACCGGCATCAAATCCCACCACTCTGAACCGGTGCACCAGTGGCAGAAGAGGTGAGAGCTCGCCATCCGTGAAGAACTGTATCCCGTGTCGTTTTCCCCGAAGGCTATCGAAGGTTCGCTCCCTGCTGTAGGAGATGGTCACCAGCCTTTTCGCCGGTTTGATCGCTCCGGTGATGAAGGAGATCGAGGCGACAGGCATCTGACACAGCTTCGACACCTCGTTGCAGATATCGAAGTACCCCGTCACCACATCGCCGCTCAGCTCGCGATCGGTCCACCGATGGCCGAAGGTGTAGAAATAGACGGCGTCCCAATCCTGCAGAGCGGCATATGCGGCTATGACTAAAGGGGCCTCGCAGTCATACTCGTTCGGGAAGGGGTGATTGTATTCGCTCACGGTGAAGGGCTTTCCGAGCACCGATGATCGACACAGCCTTGCGATGGTCGACTCATGCGGTTTATCGAGCATAGGCGTGTTCTCGATAAACCAGTCGGTGCGTGACCATGGTTGACGGGGAAAATGCGGATGCTGCCAGTATGCATGACAGTCCATCAGGTCCATGAGCGATTGGGCCCACAGGTTCGGGAGGCCGTAGTTGTGATTTGTCCCCTCTATGAGGGCATGAACGCCGAGTTCGTCCTTCAAAAATCGATACATATCCAAGTAATACCTCTTTTCGAGCTCGAAGTAGAAGAGCGCCTCATCCCGAAATCGAGCGAGGGTATAGCTTGTGAACTCCTCAGGCTGTAACCTGTGCACCGTGCTGCTCCACGGATCCTCCCTCTCATGCAGCCCATAGATGGGTGCCTCCTGCAGGATAACGTCGTCTATCCACACGACGCCAGTTGCATCGCCGAGGTGGAAGCTCATTCGGACGGAGTCGTCATCCTCATCCATTCTGAACGTGAACTCATATCGCCGCCAATCGGAGGCGATCTCGAAACGCCCGTTTCCGTACCCGCGCCAGGGGCCGTCGTGACATACCTCGACTGAAAGGTTACGGGGCGTAGAGGCCCTGGCGTAAAAGACGACGCGATATGATTTATCCCCTCTCAGCTTCAGCCTCCTCTGTGTGAGCATCACGTGCCAGCGCGTATCGGTCACGTTTTCGATCGTGATCTTCGCACACGGGCTGTCGTCATATCCCTCATCGGTCACCTCAAATCTCGCCGCTGCCGGAGGTTTCAGGAAGAGCCCCCATCCGCTTTTCGCCTGGGAGAAATCCCCATTGACTAGCATTTGCGGCCCGGGCTCATGTGAGCCCACGCTCCATGCCCTTGCGAGGGCGTCTATCGATGGATACCTCCTGGTGAGCCATTCGTTGTAGAGCCGCGTCAATTCCTCGGCATAATAGGGCGGTATATCCGTCCAGGCGCCCTTTGGCGGCTCTGTTTGCTTGCCTCGTAGCCTGCCGGAGAGCCAGCCGTTGAACAGCGAGTTTTCGTTGGTCAGCTCCACGATGACCACAGCGGGATCTTCGGCATAGGTGAGGCCCGTATACGGGTTTCGATGGGTAAGCAACATGCGGGCATATTCCTTTTGAAGCTCTATCATGCGGGGATCAAATATGGTGCAGTATTTCGCGTATGCGAGCCAATCCGCCTGTTTCACGCCGTCGGCCTCCGTGAATCTGCGTCCCACATGTAGGTTCAAATTGACGTAGATCCCGCGTTTACGCAGGAGGTATATCAGATAATCCAGCCGATCGAGCTGCTCGGGATCGAAATGTCGCGTATCGGGATAGCTCTTATCGAATATCGTGTTGCCCCAGCGCGAGTCCATACCGTGGAAGCGCACCAGGTTGAAGCCGAACCGAGCCAGCCGATCGACGAGCTTCGGGGCTATCTCCTTGGATGGGAAACATCCTCCGCCAGACAGGTTTGTCCCCCAAAAGCGCGCTCTCGTGCCGTCGGTGAAATATAGATGGCCGTCGCGCACGGTGATGAACCCGTGCTTACCCGCCGGCGGATCAAACGATATGCTGGCATCCACCAGCGAATCGGATGGGATTTCCCAGGGGATATGGAACGGCACGTCCGGTTCTGCCGTATAGGCCATCCATACCATAAGCGTGACGAACATCCATACACCTCCTAAACCTCGCCCTTCCAACCGCCGATAATTCTACCAGAACATGGATTCTTTGTAAACGGTCGCCCCTAATGCTACGTTGAATGCGACGAAATTTCCATTGAGAGTGAGAGGAGAGTTACCCATGATGTCAAAGGAATGGGTTCGGAAGTTTCCATACTTTGTGACGTTGATCCTGCTGACGTTGGGGTTTATAGTTCCCTACGGTGAGGCGGGAGCGGGCAGGACGGCCGCTCAATTTCTCTCCCTGGGAGGAGGAACGAGAGCCGCGGCGATGGGTGAGGCCTACTCGACCTCGTCCGGCGACGTGATGGCGATACTGTGGAATCCAGGCGGGTTGGCAGGCGTTAAGGAGATTCAGACCGCCATATCCTATAACAACGCCGGCGCTCGCTTCGGCGAAGCGGGAGAGGGAATATACTACGGCATATTTGCCGCAGCCTTCCCCGCGGGCGATCTCGGCGTCTTCGGCCTCGGATTGCAGCTTAACGGCCAGGGTGTGATAGATGTGACCGTCGACTCGCCTGAGGTGGTCAGACAGGAATCGCTCGGCACGAACTGGGCGCTCACTCTCTCCTACGCCGACGAGTTCCTCCCGAACCTCAAAGCGGGCGTCAGCGGAAGGATCATCCGACAGAAGCTCGGTCCCGAATCGGCCACCGCCTATGCAGCCGATATAGGCCTGCAATACAGGATATCACCTCTGACGTTAGGGGTATCGGTGCAGAACTGGGGTACAAGGATACAGTTCAAAGACGCCAACCAGAGCGATCCGCTGCCCAGGACGATGAGAATGGGGGTGGGATTCCAGATACTGGACAGCAAGTATCATAAGGCCAGGATCACGGGCGACCTCGTGGCCTTCATCGACAAGTTCAAGGAGGACGAGGATGAGATGCAATTCGCTATCCAACAGCGTAAGGAGAAACTGATACAGGCGGGAGAGACACCACCAAGCGACGATGAGCTGAGACGTCAGATCGAGGAGGAACGGGGAATAGGCATATATGCCTTTAAGCCTTCCAACATGCAGAAAAGCCTGGGATTTGAATACTGGTTCGCCGATATCTTAGCCTTGAGAGTGGGATATAAGGATGACCCGTATGTACAGACGAGCTCCTTCAACGACAAGCTGAACTACGGCTTCGGCATCAGGTTCAAGAACTACCAGTTCGATTATGCCTCCATCCCCGGAGGAGGCCCGAATAACGTCAGGCTTAATACCTTCGACCTGCTTTTCAGGTTCTAATGACGGGAGGTGATCATGAGAGCTTCCATCTCTATTGCGCTCCTTCTCATGCTCCTCGTATCAATCGCCCCGGCCATAGGGGCTGAGCGGGTTTTGAACCCCCTCTTGAATCCCTCCTCTCAGGAGTATAAATCGCCGTCCAAAGCCGCTCTCTTCTCGCTTCTCCTTCCCGGATCGGGCGAGTTATACTCCGGTGCCAAGCGCGGGTATCTCTTCTTCATAACCGAGGCAGCCCTGATAACCTCATATGTGGCCTTCGATAGAAAAGCCGAGCAGTTGAGGGATGACTACGTCGCTGAGGTGAGGGCGAACGTGGGTTTTGACGGTGTGCCTGAGGAGAAGTGGCCCGACATGTTTGAGAAGTGGAACATGGAGGATTTCGAGCACGCCACGATGTTCGACAACTGGAGAAACGTCTACACGGATCAGGCTCCCGAATCGGAACAGGGCATACCGCTCGAGAGGGTGGGCAAGTTCTACTGGCTCGATCGTGAGGGCGTTAAGAACGAAAAACTTTCAGAGCGCGAAAACACCTCACAGCTCCGTCAAAGAGCCCTTCAATATAGGGAGGATAGCAACCGCTGGTTCAAACGAGCGAAGATGATGATCGGCGGTGTGGTGCTCAATCACGTGGTCAGCTTCGTCGACGCCCGGATAACGGCCAAGCTTCATAACAAAAAGCTCTCGCTCAAAACCTCCATGAGATTAACCCCAAACCGCGAGGACGTATCCCTCTGTCTTTCCTACACCTTCTGACAGGGACCGATATGCTCGATAAAGCCGTTTACGATAGGATCATGGCCGCCCTGAACTTCGAGGAGGGAGACAGGGTTCCCATCTGGGATTACATAGACAACAGGGCGGTCTATCGGTATTTTGCCGGCGACGAGCCCGATTATCTGAAGGGAATGGTCAAGGTCTACCACGGGCTAGGTATAGATCTATGTAGAGGCTTCGGCGCATCTTTCGACGAGTCGCAGGAGGGACAGAGAGGGAAAAACTGGATGATCTCAGGGATGACCCGATGGGTCACCAAACGGCCGATAAACTCACTTGAGGATCTGAATTGGAACTGTTCAGCTACGCCATCTACGAGGCTAGAGAACACCTGGAGCGATATCGCCTACAAGGATAAGCTCATGGTCTCACCAGAGTTCCCACGTCAGACCTTTATCCCCTGTCTCAGAAAGGTGGTCGAGCCTCTTAAGGAGGCGGGAATTAAGGTGATATTCCATAGCGACGGCAGTGTCATTCTCACCTTCTACGACGCCATAAAGCGATACGGAAGATATCCTATACGCCTATAGGGCTCCTCCGTCCCTAAGATCGGCTATGAATCGGTGAAGATTCCCTCCATCTCCTCAAGAGAAGGCAGATCGGATAGATCTTTAAGCCCGAAGTGATGGAGGAATTTATCGGTGGTCGAGTAGAGGAGCGGTCTTCCGGGGGAACGCTTTCTGCCGGATATGGTTATGAGCCCTTTGGCCAGAAGCGAGTTTATGACGCTATCGCTGTTGACCCCCCTTATGGCGTCCACCTCAGCCTTAGTTATCGGCTGTTTATAGGCGATTATCGCCAGCGTCTCCAGGGCGGACCTTGAGAGCCTTGTGGGAACCTGCTTGGTGTAGAACTTGCGCAGCCATTCGGCATGTTCCGGCCGCGTGGTCATCTGATATCCACCGGCGACCTCGACGATCTGCATCCCACCCAGTCGTTCCTCATACTCCGCCTTAAGCTCCTCCAAAATCGATCTGACCACCACCTCCTCGACCTCCAGGGTAGAGGCGATCCGATCGGGCTTGAGGGGATCACCGGATACGAACAGAAAAGCCTCTATTATCCCTTTAAGCTCCTTCGCCTCCATCCCCCACCCCCTTTAGCAAAGCGGCATAGTGGCAATAGTAAAGCCGGGCGGTCAATCTCCCTCCCAAAAGGCGCGAGAGGAGATAGATCAGATAGTTATAAATGTACCAGAACCCTCTCTTTTGAAACAGCATTCTCTCCCTGTCAAGGATGTATCTCCGAGAGCGACGTTTGACCAGCCCCCCTCTTCTATACAGATCATCCGCGCTCCTCTCGGTGAAAAAGATTACATGCCCGTATCTGTTATCCGGCCGCTTTCTCCCCCTTATGATTTTCCGAAGCCACCAGGTGAAATTAAGGATCGGCGTGTTCTCGATGGGTATCTCGACGAACACGAGCCTTGCGATCCTCGATGCCTCCCTTAAGACGGCTTTTGGCTCGGCGACATGTTCCAGAACGTGAGACAATATGGCGAGATCGAAGCTTTTGTCCGAAAACGGAAGCATGGCCGCATCCGCGACCAACGCCCCCCGAAGCCCTTTGATCCCGGCCGATCTGACGATCCTTATGGCCCTCTCCGACAGATCTACAGCATAATAGCTTTCAGCGAAATCCATCTCCGACAACCTCTTGATAACCGCTCCCGTTCCGGATCCGATATCGATAACGGAGCCGAAGTTCATGCCCCTTGTGAGATCGACGATATTTCTCACCTTATCCTCGGCACAGAGCGATCGCCATCGGATGAAGGACTCATCCACCTTCCCATATTGATCCTCATAAAACCTCCTCAGCTCACGCTCCCCCATCGTCATCGGCCTTACGCTTCCGAAGTATTATATCCCCGAACATGGTCGTCTGATAGGCTATCAGACGGTGAATTCTTATGAGCTCCAGTATCGCCAGGAAAGTGACGATCACCTCCCTCTTGGAAGCCAGTTCGGAGAAGATTCGGTTGAAGCTCAGTTCTTCCCTCTCCGACAACAAGGTCATGATTTGATCCATCTTGTCCTCAACGGTGATATCCTCCTCGCTGATCTCCATAGGTTCATCGGGAAACCTGGAGAGCACATCTCTCAGGGCGGAGAGCAGATCGAATAGGCTGGCTTCGATCGCATACTCTTTGTTCTCGAGTTCCCTCCGATCGACTTCCCTGAAGAAGATCTTCTCCCTTTCCATCTCAAGCGCTCTGAGTTTCTCCGCCGCCTCCTTGAACCTCTTGTATTCGAGCAATTGCCTCACCAGCTCCTCCCTGGCGCCCTCCACGAATTCGATCTCCTCGGGTGCAGGTGCGGGGAGCATGCTGCGTGATTTTATCTGAAGCAGGGTTGCCGCCATAACCAGGAATTCGGAGGCGACCTCAAGGTCCAACGCTTTCATCAGATCGAGATACTCCAGATATTGTCGCGTGATCTCGGCGATAGGGATATCGTATATGTCCATCTCGTTCTTCTGAATGAGATGGAGCAGCAGATCCAGCGGCCCTTGAAAGGTTTCCAGTTTCACCTCATACATGACCATCGCCGCCTTTTACATCAATTACCGATACCCCTTCTTCCCTTGCGATTTCTAAAAGGCCTTTATCAGCACATAGAAACTTATCTTCTTTATCACAAAAAACAAGAAAGAAAGCTAGTTGTAAGCTATCCAATGTCTTCAAAGATCTTGATCTTCCATGCTTTTGGATCAGATTTCGAGCTTCATCTATAACTAAGGGTGAAAACTGAAGGAGACCGTATCTAGCCTCAAGGTCTTCGCTAAACTTATCACAAACAGCTTTTAAAGCGAGTTCGCTTATCTCTTTCTCTCTGAATTTACGGTAAATTGCCGAAAGAAATTCAATCGCTGCTAGCTCTGAGATAACGACTTCTCCTTCTTTATAGATCTCAATAACATACTTTGATCCCTCTTCCTTGTGATATATCTTCACCAGTGCTGATGTATCAAGGAAATATCTCACAGTCTCTCTTCCCTCTCCGATATTATAGTATCAGCCCAGCAGGTTTTTGAGGATGAGGTTAACCTGTGTATTTCCTCTAAGCTCCAGCTTTTCATACTTCGTTTATCCTTTGTCTTGATATTTTTCATAAGTTTTATCTGATTATAAAGCAATAACAGCTCATTTGTGCTCATTTCATCGATTTCTTTGAGTATTTTCTCCCTTATGTTCTCCATTCCTCTATCCTCCGGGAGATCCCATATCGTCTAAAGTATATGGTCTTTACTCAGATCTTAGTTCCTTGTCGGAGAGGAGCGCCACACTAAAACAGTCCGATCGCCTCGCGGACCTCCTCCATCGTCTGTGAGGCGATTGTTCGGGCTCTGTGTGCGCACTCCTTCAATATATCCCTGACCTCATCCAGGTTCTCGCTCCAATAATTTCTCCTCTCGTGGAAGGGCTGGAGGTAAGTGCACAGGGCGTCGGCCATGTTCCGTTTACACTGCACGCATCCCAGCGCTCCGGATCTGCAATCCCTTTCTATCCGATCGATCTCCGCTGAGTTGTATATCCTATGATAGGCGAAGACGGTGCAAACCTCCGGATGACCGGGATCGTTCTTTCTGATCTTCTGCGGATCGGTGACCATCTGCATGACCTTTTTCCTGATCGTCTCAGGCGGATCGTTCAGATATATGCAGTTGCCGTAGCTCTTACTCATCTTCCTGCCGTCCGTTCCGGGCAGATTGGGCACCTCCGTGAGCAGCGCCTCGGGTTCGGGGAAGACCTTCCTTCCGAAGAGATGATTGAACCTTCTGACTATCTCACGGGAGAGCTCCAGATGCGGCAGTTGATCCTCGCCGACAGGGACGACTTCGGCTTTGTAGATGATTATGTCCGCCGTCATAAGAACGGGATATGCCAGGAATCCGAGAGATGGGCTCTGGCGGGTTCCCTCAAGTTTTTGAAGCATGTCCCTGTAGCTCGGCGTCCTTTCGGTCCATGGCACGGGCGTGACCATCGCCAACAACAGCATCAGCTCGGCGTGCTCCTTGACGTGGGATTGGACGAAGAGCGTGCTCCTTTCGGGATCTATCCCGGCGCTCAGCCAATCCACCGCCGCTTGGATCGTATACTCTCGCAGCATCTCCGTGTCGAGATGATCTGTCAGGGAATGCCAATCAGCTATGAAGGGAAAACACTCGTACTCCTCCTGTAATTTGACGCAGTTTTTCAACACCCCTTCCAGATGCCCCAGGTGAAGATATCCCGTCGGCCTTACGCCGCTGACGAGTCTTTTCATTCCGATCAACCTCCATCACATTCCGACCATTTTAGTCATAATCGTGAAAAGTCCGGCG
The DNA here is from genome assembly GCA_021162805.1 of Candidatus Poribacteria bacterium. Taxonomy (NCBI): domain Bacteria; phylum Candidatus Poribacteria; species Candidatus Poribacteria bacterium. The sequence continues at coordinate 13,894 of JAGGXZ010000178.1, read as the reverse complement.
GCTATGCCCCTGATAAAGATGAAAACCGGATTCGGTATCCTCAGGAGATATGGGATGAAGATCAATCCCATCAGCAGGGGCATGCTATATCTTTCGAGCTTCGCGAACTCATAGGCATGTCTGCGCGGCAGTATCCCAAGAAGTATGTTGAACCCGTCCAGAGGGGGAAGCGGGATCAGGTTAAAGCCAGCGAGATAGAGGCTTATCCAGACCGGTATGATCAATATTTTGCTCACGAGGTTCACCGTCAAGGGCGTGGGTTTGATGAGCAGCAGCCTTATCAGTATCACCCCTCCGAAGGCGAGCAGGATGTTCATCATCGGCCCAGCCAGCGCTATGAGGGCGTGATCCCTCTTTGGGTTCCTCAGGGATCTGAGGTCAACCGGCACGGGCTTCGCTCCGCCGAAGGCCGGCATGCCGGCCAGAAGCAGCATCAGAGGCAACAGTATCGTGCCGAAAGGGTCTATATGGGCGGCAGGATTGAGCGTCTTACGCCCCGCCATCTCCGCCGTCCTGTCCCCGAGCCAGCTCGCCACGGTCGCATGGGCGTATTCGTGAAACGAGAGAAGTATGATCACAAAGCCGAAGGAAAGGATCAAATTCGGTATGTTCAACGACACCGTATATACCCCCTGCTGATCAGGAATTCCCTCAATTGATACCTCGATTTCAGCTCGCCGTCAAGCTGGGCGTCAAACGCCTCCCTCAATATCTCGCCGAAGATCGGCCCGGGCTTCAATCCCATCTTTTTGAGGTCATCGCCCGATACGATCGGCTCGATATGCCTGAGCTCTTTGAGGTATTCGACGACAGAAGATTTTACCCGTTCATCACCCGTTTTGGCAAGTAAAAATAGTAGCGACTCGGGTGACCTCCCCTCAAACGCCCTGTATATCTCGCTTCTGCTCCTTCCCACCTCTACGCCTAGTATCTCCTTGGAATCCATCAATATCCGCTCCTCCTCCCTTGAGAGCGAGAACTCCCGGCAGATCGCCCTGATGGCATCAAGATGAAAGTGGCATATCATAGCGGCGAAATACACGAGAGGGAGATCTATCACATCTTCGATCCCCGATTTGCGCAGCAGATCCAACGCCCGACGTATCCCGCCGAAAAGGCGCATCGTCTCATCGGACGCGTCCACGTCGGGGCTGACGAAGCGAAGAAGTCCCACCTCGCGCATCCTTTTGATCGGCTTTTCGGGAAGATCCTCCGCCAGTATGAGCCTCATCTCATGCCAGATGCGTTGTCTGCTGACCTTGAACGGCATCTCATCATCTACCGCTCGCCTAAACAGCGAACTCGTATGCGGCTCGACGACAAAGTCGTATCTCGTTTCGAACCTCACGCATCTGAAAAGACGGGTGGGGTCGTCTATGAAGCTCATATCGTGCAAAACCCTGATGATCCCCTCTCTCAGATCCCTTAACCCGCCGTAGAGATCGACGATCTGGCCGAAGCGATTTGGATTCAGAGCCATGGCCATCGCGTTTATGGTGAAATCCCTTCTGAACAGATCCTCACGGATCGTTCCGGGTTCGACCTCCGGCAGAGCGCCGGGATGAGGATATCTTTCCCTGCGCGCCGTGACGACATCCATTCTCTTGATAGGGCCTTCTCTGAGCGAGAGAGTAGCCGTGCCGAACCTATCATATGAGATCACCTCACCTCCCATCTCGCGGGCCAGCATTTCGGCAAACCCCTTTCCATCCCCTTCGACGGTCACATCCAGATCGAGGTTCGGCACGCCGAGGATGAGATCTCTGACGAACCCGCCGACGGCATACGTCTGAATCCCCGCGTCCTCCCCTATCCTGCCTATTCGTCTCAAAAACTTCCGGATGTTTTCCGGAAGGCGATCTGCCAGCTTCATCCTACCCTCTGGGATGGAAGGTTTTGTGAAGGTCTCTGAGTCTCTCACGGCTTATATGGGTGTAGATCTGGGTGGTGGAGATGTTCGAATGGCCGAGCATCTCCTGAAGGTATCTCAGGTCGGCGCCCCGCTCAAGCATATGTGTGGCGAACGAATGTCTGAGGGTATGAGGTGAGACGTTCTTCTCTATCCCCGCCAGCTTTATGGCTTGCTTTATCACCTTCCATACGGCCTGTCGGCTGAGCTTATCCCCATTCCGATTGAGGAAAAGCCAGGGCTGAGATCGAGAGCCTGTAAGACAAGGTCGCCCCCTTTTAAGGTATTCCTCCAACGCCTTCAAAGCCGGGGTGCCGATGGGCACGAGACGTTCCTTATCCCCCTTGCCTTTGCATCTCAGATATCCCAGATCGGCCGAGATATCATCCGTTCGAAGCGATACGAGCTCCGATACCCTCACTCCGGTGGCGTAAAGCAGCTCGAGGATGGCTTTGTTTCTAAGCTGGATGGGCCTCTCCGCCCTCTCATATACCGAGAGCAGTCTCTCCACCTCATCGATGCTCAGCACCGTTGGCAGCCTCGCCCATCCCTTGGGCGGCTCGATCCCATCAACCGGAGATTCATCGATCAGTCTCTCGGCCATAAGAAATCTGTAAAAGCTCCTCAGGGAGGAGATATGGCGCGAGATGCTGCTTGAGCTCATGCCCCTACGGCTGAGCGATTCGACGTATCCCCTTATAATGTCCCGACTCACATCGCCGGGGAAACGCACTTTCAGAGATTCGAGAAAGGCGAGGAAATCCCTCAGATCGGTCTCATAAGAGGCGATCGTGTTCGGCGAGGCTCCTCTTTCAACCCTGAGATAATCTATGAAGTATCCGATGAACCTCTCGGGGGACATCAGAAGGACTTCCCGCTGTCCAGAAGTATCGTTACGGGGCCGTCATTTGTGAGGTTTACCTTCATATGAGCCTGGAACACGCCCTCTCGGGTGGGCACGCCTTCCTCTCTGAGGCGGAGGATGAAATAGGAATAGAGGACTTGGGCCTTATCGGGTTTCGCCGCCTGGGTGAAGCTGGGACGTCTCCCTTTTCGGCAATCGCCGTAGAGCGTGAACTGAGAGACCACCATGGCCTCGCCTCCGACATCGAGGACGGAGAGGTTCATCTTGCCCTTCTCGTCCTCGAAGATCCTCAAATTGGCGATCTTGTCCGCCAGATACTCGGCGTCGCTCTCCGTATCGCCCGCTCCGACGCCTAAGAAGATAAGCAACCCTTTGCCGATCCTCGAGACGATCTCTCCGTCGATGGAGACCGACGCCTCGCTCACCCTCTGAACGACGGCCCTCATCTTCTCCTCCTTCCGACGGGCATGATGTAAAGCGGCTCCTCCCCTTTAGGCAGGTTCAATATTTTCCTCACCTTGTTGTCATGGAACGCTCCCACGGCAACCGTGCCGAGGTTGAGGGCGGCGGCTTGGAGATAGACGTTCTGTGCGGCATGGCCGATCTCTATATGCACGTATCTTATGCCTCGCCTGCCATATCGCCACGTGGTTCTCTCGTAGATGGCCGTGAACACGATATCTATAGCTCCCCTCTTCACGCACTCCTGACCCAGCGCCGCCTTACTCAACTGTGACCGAAGGTCTCCGTCCATGAGTTTGACGATCACATGCCGACCCGGAACATAACGATACAGCCCCGGGGCGAGTCCATCGACGTTTCCCGCCACAAGGTAGGTCTCGAGAGGATACGTGGCCCCGGCGGAGGGGGAGGTCCTGAATCCGCGCGGGTCGGTAATGCCCTGAGCTGCCCACAGCAACTGTGAGACCTCCTGGAGCGTGAGCGGCTCATCGGTGTAATCTCGCACGGATCTTCTCTTGAGCAGTACCTCCTCGAGGGAAACGTCGCTTCGGTATCTGGGGTTGGGGAGCTCTATCTCCGATCCGGATTCCATACCTATATCTTGATCCCTCTCCTTACACGAAAAGAGGGCGAATATGATGACCGTTCCTGTCAGGATCAACCTGCCCATGGTCAAAACAACGGCGCCTCCGTCTCGCCGGGGGCGGCCGGCTTAATCGCCTCAGCCTTCCTGCCAGGAGAGGTTATGCTGAGGATAAGCTCGGGGGCGGTTCCAAACCCCGCGTTGAGGGTCGGTCCGCCGAACAGGTATTTAAGCCCAACGGCTATCGATGTGCCCATCTCGGAGCTATTCACCGCCCTTTTGGTGACTACATCTCCTATGCCGAAGAGCTGCTCGGTGAAGGCCACCTCAGCTCCGCCGAAAAAGTAAACCATGAGCGAATCCGCCGTTCTCTGAAGCTTCGAGGAGCTATACGCGCCGACGCCGCTGTGGAGCTTGAAGAGATTCAGCTTCTCCGTTCCGGCCAGATATATCCCCATGCCGAAGAAGGGGAAGCCGTCCGCGGGCGTGTCGTCCACGAACTGCCCGGCCGAATCGACCCTGTCATCGCCCGTATATCCGATCTCCGCCGTCGCGCCAACCGCCAGCGATGGGAGCCCATCGCCCATCTCGGGCTTGATGATGTATTTGAAGCCCAGGTTCACGTCGAAGATCGGCTGACGGTAGATCCTGGCGACCTTCATTTCCCCCTTGTGAACCTCATAGTAATCCTCTATGATCTTCTGCCCTTGATCCGTGCTGAGGGTCATGCCGAGGTTGAGATCCAATCTGTCGGAGATCCCGTAACAGAGCTTTAGAGGCACTAGGTAAGATTGAGCCTCGAACGACACGCTGTGCAGCTCTTTGAAGAAATCACCCACCACCACCTTCTGGAGGATCGGGTTGGATTTGGGATTCTGAGGTATCTTCTTCCTATATCTGATCATGCTAAGTGAGAACTGATATCCTCCGTCTCCGAGCGTCTCGGCGGTCGGGATCCGCATAAGCGCCGGCGTAGCCGGGATCTCGACCTTCACGGCGGTCGCCGGCTCAACAGCGAAAGTGAGCGTTAAGGGGATAATAAAAAGGATCAAAGAGGACAGCCTCAATCGGTCCATCATGCTTTACCTCCTCTGAGGGGATTGCCGGGATGGAGAGGATATCTCCGGAAGCGGGCTCTCGTCATACGATCCATCCTCCCTGGGCGTGTTGTCGAAGGCGGTTATGGCGTACTCCCTGAGGGATATCCCCGTAAGACCTATGACGTATCTTTCGCCCATAACTTTATATTTGGTGGCGTTTGGATCGTTGATGGTTGCCTTAAGCTCCCAGAATCCTCCGGTCGGATCACGACTGTAAATCCTGTATCCGGCGATATCCGGAACGTTCACCTTCTTCCAGATGATGGTGATGTTGTATACGTTCTGCCGGGGCTCAGGAATCATCCTCACTATGACGGGAGCTGGAGGGGGCAGATTAGGCGATTCGGCATAGAAGAGTTCAGATCGACTCTCAACGCCGAACTCATCGACGGCGACCACCTTATACGCCTTGATCGTCTTGTCCCTTTTGAAATCAATATCGATGAAATACTGTTCCTCGGGCTTGAGCGGATACAGTTTGTCGTATTTCAGCTCATACAGCAGATTCAGCTTCTCCGGCACCTCATCCTTGCTCCGAACGACCGCCCCGTAAACCCTGTATGCAGCGATATCCTTCGGCGGGACATAATCCGGCCACAGCAGCGTCACCCTCAAATCCTGAGGTTTGCCCAATATGGGTTTAATGGGAGGAGGAGGCACGCTGGGAGCGCCCCGCACGTAATGCCATACCACCGGAAGTTCCTTTGAGCTCGGCTCGTATTTGGGCTCAAGAGGCAAACTCGGATCGGGCACCTCCACCCCGTTTTCGTCCACATATGAGATCCTATAGATGTAAAAGAACCTTTCTCCGTCTCTCTTCGGATCGTTCTTGAGCCCCGAATCGACATACCTATACTCGGTCCTCTCCTCGCCGGTCGCCGGGTCGATCTCTACAGGTATCTCCGCTATCATTTTGAACTGAGGGACGGGATCGCCCGTAAAGGCTCTGTATATCCTGTATTCTTTTACGCCCTTAAGCCCGATTCCCCTCCACGAGATGGTTATCTGGCTATCCCCTGGGATGAGCGAGAGTTCAACCGGCGCTCCGGCCGTTCTGACGTTTTGAGGGTCAAACGGGTTTTGATGTAGATCCTCGGAACATCCGACGAAGATCCAAATTGAGGTGAAAACGGCGATGATCACCGACCGCTTCTTCATGTCTGTTTTTCCTCCGGATAGATCCGACAGGGATGGGGCATTCGGTGACATCCGCCCCATCCCTTATCGGCAGCTCAGAATCTCACCGTGGCCGGCTGTGCCATTCTGATCGCCATGCTATGCTTGAAATTGAAAACGAATTCCGTGGACTCATATCTCCCCGTGGGCTTTTCAGGAACGAAGGTTATGGGGACGTGAACGAAGACCTTCTGTGCCCTGAGAACCGTCATGGTGAATGGGACGAATCCCTCAACCTTTTCGCCGGGCTTCACCGTTTTATCGGCGGGGAGTCGGGTTTCAAGCAGGATCTCCCTGGCCTTATTGAGCCCGTTCTTGACGGAGACGTCCATCATCCTTCTCATCCTAAACCTTTCGACCAGAAGGTCGTAGGTCAGAGGGATATACTTGTTCTCGCGGTTATCCACCATATAGAACTTGGCAGGATCGACGATGATCTTCCGTTTGCTGTTATTCTGGATGGTGATGTAGAAAACATCGACTTTCTCGCTCTGCTTCCAGGATTCCTTGTAATAGAAGGGCGAGGTCATGGACCCGACGTTGAACCTTCTGTCAAGGTCATATTTCCTCCAATATTGGACGGAGATGGTCACGTCATCTTTGGTGATCGTGATCGTCTTGGTCTTCGGATCGACCTTGGCCTCGGGGGGTTGTTCCTCCGAGGGAGATATAGGCGGCAGATTTCTCAGCGCCTGCCCTTTGATGCAGCCGTTCAGGGAGATCAGGCCTAGCAGGGAGAAGGCCATGAGGGCGACTATAATCATTCTGGCTTTATGCATCGATCTCCTCCTTACTTTCGATTTTAACCTCCCCGGTTTTTATCGCCTGGGGAGGCTACGTATCAAAGACAGAGGTAACCGCCATCACAGCGGTTGAATCTCTCATTTCCCGTTCACCCCGCTTTATGGAAGGGTGTTGACTGAGATGCCTTTAACCAGGGTTACACGCCTTTCGCGGGTAAACGTGGAGGGTTTGGTAAATCCCTCCCCTGTTGATCCTGCCATCGACATGGCTACGAATCCTTCTCCTTCCTCTCCGACGCACGCGTATGAAGGCCCGTTGACCACAAGCACGGTCGTCCGGATCGCCCTCGCGAACTCGGTTATCCTGGATATGTCTCCGGAGTGGATGATCGCCGTATGTCTATTGCCGCCCTCGGTTTTGACGGCCATCTCGAGCGCCTCCCTGAAATCTCTGGCCCTGACTATCGGGACGATCGGCATCAGGAACTCCTCGACCACGATCGGATGATCTGGATGTGTTTCGAATATCAACACCTTGACCTCATCCCTTGTTCTGATGCCAGCTCGTTGAAGGATATAGGAGGCATCCTTGCCTATATATTCTCTAGCGGGATGTCCGTCCTGAATGACCAGGGATTCGACCGCCTCCAGCTCGCGTCCTTTCAACAGATAACACCCGTTTTCGATCATCCCTCTGATGAACTCGTCCGCGACGCTCTGGAGGACGAAGACAGATTTCTCCCCTATACAGAGGATATTGTTGTCGAAGAAGGAGCCTTCGGTCACATCTCTGGCCGCCTTTGCCACGTCCGCGGTCTCATCCACCACAACGGGTGGATTTCCAGGACCGGCAGCTATGGCCTTTTTGCCGCTTGAAAGCGCCGCCCTCACGACGCTGCCACCGCCTGTGGCGACTATCACGTCCACATCGGGATGATCCATTATCTGCTTGGCCAGCCTCAGGTTTGGCTCTCGCATGGCCACCATCAGATTCGGGGGACCGCCTGCTTCGACGATGGCCTGGTTCAATACCGTCATCGTCCTGATGGTGCATTCTTTAGCGCCGGGGTGTGGGCTGAATACGATGGAATTTCCGGCGGAGATCATGCAGATCCCGTTGTTGATCACGGTAGAGGTCGGATTGGTGATAGGGCAGATGGCGTTTATCACCCCGAACGGTGCGCGCTCGACAAGGGTCATACCATTATCGCCCGTCTGAACTTGAGGGAGGATATCCTCGACCCCGGGCGTATAGAGGGCGGCATTTTGGTTTTTTATCACCTTGTGCTCATATCTGCCCATCTGCGTCTCCTCGACGGCCATCCTGGCAAGCATCTCAGAGTTCTTCAGGGCGGCATCCCTCATCGCCTGTATTATGCGTTTTCTCCCCTCCATACCGATCTGCATCAACTGCTTTTGAGCCTCCTTAGCGACCTTTACCGCCTCGTCAACATCATCGAAGACGCCTTCCCGCGAGGTTCTGACCACCGGTCTGGAGGGCTGCGATGCCCTTTCGGGCAAGCTCCCCTGTTCCCTCAGGGAGCGCACAACCTGTATCACGATCTCCCTTATCTTATCCTGATCTATCTCAGCCATGGCACTCCCCTAGATTCAAATTTCGCTTGTCTCGCCTGAGCCGCCGGGCAATATGGACTCCACCTCGGAGTGAGGTCTGGGTATAACATGGACGGATACGAGTTCACCGACGGCCTTAGCTGCCTCGGCTCCGGCCTCAACTGCCGCCTTGACGGCGCCGACGTCGCCTCTCACCATAACGGTGACGTATCCGCCGCCGACCAGAACCTTGCCGATAAGCTTGACATTGGCGGCCTTGACCATGGCATCGGCCGCCTCGATGGAGCCGACCAAACCTCTCGTTTCGATCATCCCAAGCGCTTCATTTGCCATTTTCCCATTGACCTCCTGTTAGTTTCAAAAATACCTCCTCAATTTCTCTATGCAATCCCTCATATAATCGTCATGCCCGTATCTCTCCTCGAACACCTTGAGTATCTCCCTAGCGGCGCGTCTGTTTCCCTGAAACCCGCTGAGTTTTCTGTCGACGAGCCCCAGGTAGAGGAAATGGATAGACTTATCCATCCCCTTCCTCGGCTCATTTTCCGTGAGGGACTGAAGCCTTTCCACGTCGAAGACCTCCGCCACCTGCCTGAGCATCAGCCGATCCTCGCTGTAAAGCCCCGCGGCGAGAAGCCTGACGAGAATGCACGGATTATCCAGCTTGGCCTCAACTAAAATCCCTCTCTCCCTCACCTTCGGATACTCCTCGCTCATCCTCCCGAGGAACATTTCCACCTGATTTCTGGACTCCTTTGAGAATTTCCCCAATTCCTCCATATATTCCAGGGCATCCATAACGTCGGTCCCTGCCATAAACCGCGGCAGATTATAGCTTATATCCTTCAACACCTCGGTGTTCCTCGCCCTTTTAAGCTCACGGACCGTCAGATCGATGAGCTGATGAAAGGTCTCGACGTATCCCTTCAGCTCGGGGTTTTCACTTAGAATAGTTTTGGGCAGGAAGCTCTCAGGGAACACCCTTTGAGCGTCCTCATTCCAGCCCCTTCGCACATAGATGCTGGGTATGCCTTTAAGCTTTTTCACCCATGACCACAGCGATCTCATGATCTTTCAAGCTCCTTCAGCACCATCTTAGTGATCTTATCGATCAGCTCCTCGTCGGATATCCGAGAGACTGACTCCTCGGCGGGCACGTTCAAAGGGATACCATCGACGAACGCCTGTGCTGCCTTGAGCACAGGACACTGATCGCATAGCGGGTTCTTGGTGGAAATTCGGAGCCTCTCCCTCAATTCCATCAATCTCCTCACATCCTCCTCGCTAAGCTGTCTCGGCCCTCCCAACGATCGGGCTATCCAGAGGATATGGGCGAAATGTTCCAGTGTCTCCATCTTGTAATACGCCCCGTAAACATCGGGTCCCACCGTCAGAGCCCCATGATTGGCCAGCAACACGGCATCACAGCATCTTATATACTCGCCCACCTTATCAGCCAGCTCCTCGGTCGATGGCGGGGCATAAGGGGCTATCGGGACGATGCCGAGTGTGAGGATCACCTCGGGCAGGATCAACTCGTCCAGGGGGATGCCCGCCACGGCGAAGGCCGTGCTTATCGGCGGATGGGCGTGAACGACCGCCCTGACATCCGGCCGTTCCCTGTAAACCCTGATGTGAAACTTTATCTCAGATGAAGGGTTAAGATACCCTTCGAGCTTCTCCCCCTCCATATTGACCTTGACGAGCTGGTCGGTCGTCAGAAATCCTTTGCTCATCCCCGTCGGCGTGGCGATCACCTCATCATCGGAAATCCTCACGCTGACATTGCCGTCATTCGAAGCCACGTATCCCCTGTTATATATCCTCCGGCAGACCTCTACGATGTCCTTCCTGTATTCTCCCTCGCTCTTCATCGCATTCCCTGTCATCTGAAATCAGAGAAATCTTATCACAATCTTTCCCCAACGTCAAGCTAAATTCTCCCGATGCAGGACTTCTCACGTTATTTTATCCTTTCCCCTTTATTTGTCAAGGCTTTCTCACAATTCTGTCTCCCCCACTTGTCTATTTCCCGCTTCATAATCTGCTTCCCATGACCCTTTCTCAAACTGGGAGTGGATCAGCTGCTCTATTTTTCTTGACAGGCTGATTCTAGTGTTGTAGTATTTAGATACTTCTTAAGCCGAAGGAGGATACCATGAGATTGATCTCTCTGATTGCCTTGGTGCTTGTCTGTGCTTTGACGCTCAACCCGATATTGGCCTTGGCTCAGCAGAGAGCTGAGATCGAAGAGGCAAAGGCAGCGGCCGAAGCCGACGCAAAAGCTAATACGAATACAGGTCTGTGGTTCGTCGCCGGATGCTTGGGAGGATGGGTGGGATTGCTCGTCGCTTACATCTATCAGCCATCACCGCCCGCTTCAAGATTGCTGGGAAAATCGCCGGAATACGTAGCCGCTTATACCGATGCATATAAGGACGCTGCTAAAAGGATTCAAGTTAAGTGGGCCTGGACAGGATGTCTTGCCTATGCCGCGGGAGTATTAGCATATGTGGCTTTGGCAATGGCTGCCTCGCTTTCAACAACTGCGGAGTAGAATCCTCCATGAAGCATCTCCTCATCATCCCAATGCTGATTCTCTCATCCATTTTTCCATCTAACGCTGAGTGTGAGTATGAACCCTTTGTGATGGGCAACCTAAATGTTTTTCCAGGCCTCGGTCATGCCTGGATGGGGATGTGGAGGGAGACGGTCAAGGATTTGACTTGCACCTTATCACCCCTGACCGCAGGAATAGGTTTAGCTCTTGCCATGGACGATCATGACGGCGATTCCCTCGACCTTCCCTCTATGAGAGCCGGTGTGATCGCCGCGCCTATGCTCTTTACCGCTCAGAATATGTGGTTTTACGGAATGTATCGGGCTTACCGAGATGCTCTCAAGCTGACCGATCCGTCTCAGTCGGCAGAAGGATTAAACCGGCTTTACGGAAAACCCTTTGACTCGAAACTCCTCCGATCTCCTCCTGTGTTTCTAGGCGTTATGGGCTTTACAGGTTTAGCCACGGGTTTGATGTTTATCCTCGACCACTATCATGTAAGCCTTCTCGACAGGGATAGGGTTGATATCTTCGGCCTCAAATCTACACCTCAGATTGGGCTCCTCCTGCATGCGGGATACTATGGAGCCCTTTTCTCAGGGGTCGGCGTTGGCGAAGAGGCGTTGTTCCGAGGGATGATACAGACCGAAATCGAAAGAGCCACTGGTTCACCTAAGCTGGCTATCCTGGGACAGTCCCTGATATTCGGACTCGCCCATGCACTTAATTCGGATGAACCTGAGGAGAGGCTTCTATCGTCCATCTGGACAAGTCTCCTAGGAGGGTATATGGGTTTGATCTACAGGAAAAGCGGGGAAGATCTGGGGTCCTCAATGGCTTTTCACTACTGGTATGACGTTCTGCTCAGCATGGCAAGCTATATCCTCGATCCCGATACAGGAGCTTTGACCTTCAAGGTGGGATACGGATGGTGAATTTATTTCTCATCCCCCTTCTTATCATAATGATAGATACCGATAGCTTCGTCGTGGACTTTCATAGGACAGTTTTCGAAATGAACAGAGCGGATCTCACCTCTGGAAGGATATACAAGCTTCCCAATGGTTTGATCCATGTCGAGGTGAATCAGCCTCTGAGACAGATTATGAGGCTTAAGGGAAATAAAATGCTGATATATTATCCTGATAGAGGAAAAGCCTTTAGGATTATATCGAGCTCCCCTTTCCTCCTTCCCTTTGTAAATGCCATTACGGTCTCGATATATCCCCAACGTCAACTCGGTCGTAAGGGATTTAAGCTCGAGCGTTACGACAGGCAAGGAGACAAAATGTACATGTATTGGATCCCCCCTAAAAAAGCGCGTAAGCAGGTCGGATCCCTTGTCCTATGTATGAAGTCGGGAAAGGTGATCTATACCGAGACCAGAAGCCCAAAAGGAGATATCATATCCAGATCGTGGTTTTCAAATTACATTAATCTCTCCGGATATCCTGTGCCTACAAAGCTTGTATCAGAGGTAAGATCAAACGGAAAGCTTACCCGCGAGGAAGTGCTTTTCGAAAAGCCCATCTTCAACCCACCTATTCCCGATAAAGTCTTGAACTTCTCCATACCAACATCGGTCGAAGTTAAGGAAGTGAAATGGAAGTAGGATAAAGCTGGGAGTTAGATTAGAAATCCCGCTTTCTTGCGGCCAGCCAAGATTAGCCTATCTTTCACAGCGCCGTTACAGTTTAAACCTCGTCCATCCCTGCGCTTTCTGTTCCTCGAGCAGCTCCATGTTCGGTGTGTGTATCTTCGATTCGGGGTTGAGACAACTTAGATCTCCATACCCCATATCATCGGCAAGGATGAAAACGATGTTCGGGAGTTTCATCCGATTTCTACTTCCTAGAAGCTCATTCCTAAGCCGTTGGGGGTTATTATATCCTGAAGATTTAAGCGTTTCAACTTCGCTTGAACACCTACTCTTTCAAGCTGAGATGCTCCAGATCCACCTCGCTGAACATCTCCTCCTCGCTCACCGTGAGTCCTCTCTCCTTGTTCCTCTCCCTCATCCTTTCGTCCCTCGCCTCCTTAGACCTCAGCCTCCTCAGCTCTTCCTCACGCGGCCCTTCAAGAGCCGTCTGCAGGAATAGCTCACGCAGTATCTGGATGAAAAGGCCCTCATCCGCCGCCCAGATCATATCCGCCAGTATCCTGGCCCGTTCGTCGTAGTAGATGAGCCCCTCCGGATTTATGACACCCTCTTCTATCAGCTCCCATTTGTACTCTCCGCCCTTATAGGCGGGATCGATATCTATCCGATCTCTGAAAAGCTCCACAAGGATGTCGATGCTGACCCTCGTCAGGAGGCGATCGATATCCTCGAAATCGAGGTTGATAAGCTCGAAGAACCACAGTTCCAGCATCTCCTCGTTTAACTCCCCATGCTCGTCCCAGATGGTCATGTCGATCATTTCCTCCAACTGCTGAGGCGAGACCGCTGAGAGTATGCCGCAGGCAAACCCTGTGCCCAGGAGGGAATCCACGACCTGAAGCACAACCTCGATCTTGCTTTTCTGCACCAGCTCCGTGCAGTCGGGCACGAGATAGTAAAGCTCCTCGCGTTTTTGAGGATCAGGTGTGGCCTCGATTATGGCGAGTTGCTCCTCGATGGAATATCTCTGAAAGATCTCTGAGGCCTTCAGAGGATGCATCATTAGCAATCTTTCCCCCTCGATCTTCGGATCAAGCAGCTTTATCCTATCATCTTTCTTCCTCTCCAATTATGAACCCTCCCGATATACCGTATTTAAACCTCCGTTCATATTATCGCTGAGTTGATTACCAGCGTACGGGCGAAGAATCTTTCGCCCCATTCGCATCAAGTTAAGAATCGCCAAGAGCAAGTAAGATCTGAAAAGTTGCCGGATGAGCACGACGTTTGTTCATGCGACATGTTTGCTCTATCAACTCCT
>JAGGXZ010000177.1 GCA_021162805.1 Candidatus Poribacteria bacterium | reverse complement strand
GTCGGAAACCCTTATGTGATAAGACTTCCTGGCGCTCTCAATTGTTCGAGTTTTTGAAACTTCGACAAGCCCAGAATTTTCAGGGGTTTTCTCGGACTGAGGACTGAGATTTGTCAGTCAGCCAGGTCTGCCGGGTATCCTACGATACGGGAATGTGCCGGAGCTTTTCAGTTTGATAGCTCCGCGCCCGATGCAACTGCAAGCCGGTGAGTAGGACCCTCTGATCACCCCTGAGGATCGAGATGAGATAGAAGCGACCGTCCGAAGGGCCTATCGGCTATTGGGATGTGAGTCCAATTTCGATTACATACTTCATCCTGAAGGACATCTACTGCTATGGGAAAGGGCTGCTTCTTTCCTAAAGCGACATCTAGGATGAGCGTCTAAAGCATTTCGATACACTATCGAGATCCGCCGATGGCATTGATGAAATTATAAGCGTCCTTCAGAATCTAAGGGCGCCGGATATCTCCTGTTCCTCCTCCTCGATTATCCCCATAACCTCCTCGGGAGAGGAGGCGCTGAGCACTTTATTGCGTATATCCTGTTTGATGAATATTCGTGCCACCTTGCTCAGCACGCTCAGATAATGGGTGTTCATTCCAGACGGAGCGCCTATGAGGAAGATAAGCCTGGCGGGTTTGCCGTCCAGCGATTGGAACTCGATTCCACCTCTGGATATACCAAGGCAGGCGAAAACCTCTTTGACGGAGTCCGAAAGGGCATGTGGGACGGCTACGCCGTCCTCCAGGCCGGTCGATTGCCGGCGCTCCCTGGCCATTATGGCGTTCTTGAAATCCTCCTTATTCGATAGTACCCCGACCTCATCGGCCAGATCGATGAGTTCGTTTATCACTCCGAATTTATCGGCGCTTCGAAGGTTTACCTTTATCGCGCCCGCCTTAAGCGCCTCAGATAAGTTCATTCTCTTTCTCCCTCCTCCGATGTGACCAGTCTTGCCGCGACCCTAAGCCTGTTCTGCGCCCGCTTAAGCGCCTGAAGCGCCCGTTCCATATCCACCTCAGGCCCACCTTCCTTTAGCCTTTCCAGAGCCCGACGTCTGGCCCGTTCTGCCCTCTCCACGTCGATCTCCTCCGCCCACTCGGCGGCATCGGCCAATATAGCCACCTCATCGGGCAGAACCTCCAGAAATCCGCCGCTGACAGCCATGAATCTAACCTGATCGGGTTCCACCCTCACCATGACCTCACCGACATCCAATATCGTCAGGAAAGGAGCGTGATTGGCTAAGATCCCTATGGGAGCGACGATGCCAGGGACCACCAAACTGCATACCTCACCCCTGAAGATAATCCTGGTCGGAGTGACGATCTCAAGTGGAAATCTCCTCTCGAACATCCTATCCCCTTCCGGCCTTTTCGAACGCCTCCTCTATGGTGCCGACCATGTAGAGGGCCTGTTCAGGAAGTGAGTCACATTCGCCGTCGATTATCATTCTGAACCCCTTGATCGTATCCTGAAGCTTGACGTATTTCCCCTGCACATTGGTGAACTGCTCGGCGGTGAAGAAGGGCTGGGTGAGGAACATCTGTATCTTTCTCGCCCGCGAGACGGTGATCTTATCCTCATCCGATAGCTCATCCATACCTAAGATGGCGATTATGTCTTTTAACTCCTCATATCTTTGAAGCAATCTTTGAACCTCGCGGGCTACCTGATAATGTTCCTCGCCGACGATCCCCGGCTCGAGTATTCTTGAGGTAGAAGCGAGTGGATCGACAGCCGGGTACCTTCCCTGTTCGGCGATCTCCCTCTCCAGTCTGGTGACGGCGTCCAGGTGTGCGAAGGTGGCGACAGGGGCCGGATCGGTGTAATCGTCCGCGGGAACATAGACCGCCTGGACGGAGGTGATGGAACCGCGTTTGGTGGAGGCGATCCTCTCCTCGAGCTCTCCCATCTCCGTGGCCAAGGTGGGTTGATAGCCGACTGCCGAGGGCATCCGTCCCAGAAGCGCTGAGACCTCAGAGCCGGCCTGGACGAATCGGAATATGTTGTCTATAAACAGTAGTATATCCCTGCCCTCTTCATCGCGGAAGTACTCCGCCACAGCCAAGGCGGTGAGCGCCACGCGCAATCTCACCCCAGGCGGCTCGTTCATCTGGCCGAAGACCAGCGCCGTTTTATCCAGGACTCCCGACTCCTTCATCGTCAGCCATAGCTCGTTCCCCTCTCTGCTCCTCTCGCCAACGCCCGCGAAGACGGAATATCCACCGTGTTGAATGGCGATGTTATGGATCAGCTCGGTGATGAGGACAGTCTTGCCCACGCCCGCCCCGCCGAACATCCCGATCTTCCCGCCCTTCGGGAAGGGCTGGATCAGATCTATCACCTTTATCCCTGTCTCGAATATCTCGGTCCTTGTTTCAAGCTCCTGATATTCCGGAGCGGGCCGGTGGATGGGATATCTCTTTTCGGCTTGGATCGGCCCGGCGTTATCTATCGGATCGCCTACGACGTTCATAAGCCTTCCCAGCACCTGAGGGCCTACGGGGACGGCGATGGGCCCTCCGGTATCATATGCCACCATTCCCCGCCTTAATCCATCGGTCGAGTCCATCGCTATACATCTGACCCTATCCTCCCCCAGATGCTGTTGCACCTCAAGCACCAACCGGCTTCCATCGGCACGCGGGATCTCAATGGCGTTATATATGGATGGAAGTTCTCCCTCCGCAAACTCAATATCAACGACCGCGCCGATTATCTGTACCACCTTCCCTTTATTGGCGTATTCCTTTTCCATTTCTCCTACCTCCTCACTTTCACTCCTCCAGAGCTTCCGCCGTGCCGACGATCTCCGTTATCTCCCTGGTTATGTTAGCCTGTCTGATTCGATTGCGCTGCAGGGTCAGCTTTTTTATCAGTTCGTCGGCGTTATCGGTGGCATTCTCCATTGCCGTCATCCTGGCCGCTTGTTCTGCCGCGTTTGAGTCGAGCATCGCTTTCCAGATCAAGGTCATCAGGTATTTCGGCAGGATCTCATTGAGTATCTCCCTCTGATCAGGCTCATATTCGTAATCGGAGAACCGAAACTTGGTTTTGGGTTCTTCGGGAATGACGGGCAGGATCTGCTCGACGAGGGTTTCTTGGAGGATCGCCGATTTGAAATCGTTATAGATTATCTCGACTTTATCAATGTGGCCCCACATATAAAGGGCATAGATCTGCCTCGCCACGTCCACGGCATAATCCACATTGAGCCGGCGGAAGATGCTGATGTATTCATCTATGACGCCATAACCTCGATTTCTGAAGTAGTCTGCTCCTCGTTTGCCGACGCAGATCAAACCGACCCCTATCCCCTGTTTCTCGTACTCGTCGATCATGGAGATCGCCTTTCGGATGACATTGAAGTTGAAGCTACCACATAAGCCCCTGTCAGAGGTAACAGGTATGAGGCAAACCATCTGTACCGGGCGGACGGTCATAAGGGGATGGAGCTCGCCGCCCACCCGAGAAGCGAGATGATGGGCGAGTATAGCAAGTCTGTCAGCGTAGGGCTTAGCCGCCTCGATGTTTTCCTGAGCCCGACGGAGCTTAGCTGCCGCCACCATTCTCATGGCATCGGTCACCTGACGGATATTCGATATGCTGTTTATCCTACGCCTTATCGCCCGTAGAGTGGCCATGTTAATTTCCCCGGAGAATCACTGCGCCTTAAACCCCTTCTTGAACTCCTCTATCGCCGTCCTCAGCTCCGATTCCACTTCCTCGTCGAGCTCACCCTTGGAAGCTATTTCGGTGAATATCCTCGGATTTTTCTCCTCGATAAACTGAAGCAGTTCCTTTTCAAATCTCCTGACCGCCTCGACCGGTATATCGTCGAGATATCCTTCTGTCCCGGCAAAGAGCGATACCACCTGCCTTTCGACGGGTATCGGGGTGTATTGCTCCTGCTTTAGGATCTCCTGAAGCCTTTCGCCTCTGATAAGCTGCATCTGGGTGGCCTTGTCCAACTCAGTGCCGAACTGCGCGAAAGCTGCCACCTCGCGGTATCGGGCCAGATCCAACCTCAGGCTTCTTGTGACCTGTCTCATCGCCCTTATCTGCGCCGCTCCGCCGACACGTGAGACCGATATACCGACGTTTATCGCTGGCCTGATGCCAGAATAGAACAGTCCCGGTTCGAGATAGATTTGACCGTCCGTGATGGAAATGACGTTTGTCGGGATATATGTGGAGATATCGCCCTCGTGTGTCTCGACGATCGGGAAGGCCGTCAGCGATCCGCCTCCGAGCTCATCGCTCAACTTAGCGGCTCGCTCCAGAAGCCTGGAGTGCAGATAAAATATATCGCCCGGATAGGCTTCACGTCCGGGAGGTCTCCTCAGAAGCAGCGACATCTGCCTATATGCCCATGCATGCTTCGTCAGATCATCGTAGACCACCAGGGCATGTCTGCCCGTGTCCCGATAATATTCGGCGATGGCCGCGCCGGCAAAGGGAGCCAAATACTGAAGAGGCGAGGGATCGCTGGCGGTCGCCGAGACAACCACGGTGTAATCCATAGCGCCGTATTTCTGCAATGTTTCAACTATCCGCGCCACCGTGGAGCCCTTCTGACCTATGGCGACGTAGATGCAGTAGACGTCCTTGCCCCGCTGATTGATGATCGTATCGACCGCTATGGCCGTTTTACCCGTCTGTCTGTCTCCGATTATCAACTCCCTCTGCCCTTTGCCTATTGGGATCATGGAATCTATGGCCTTAATTCCCGTGTATAACGGCTCGTTGACCGGCTGTCGCTGGACGACCCCCGGGGCCTTACGCTCAACGGGAAGGGTCTTTTGAGCCTTTATCCCACCCTTGCCGTCCAAGGGTTGACCTAAGGGATTTATAACTCTGCCCAGAAGCTCATCCCCTACAGGTACTTCAACTTCTCTTCCGGTGCGCTTGGCGATATCCCCCTCTTTGACGAGCCTCTCCTCGCCCAAAAGCACACAACCGACGTTATCCTCCTCAAGGTTCAGGGCAACTCCATAGACCTCATTCGGGAACTCGACCAGCTCGCCCGACATCACGTTTTCAAGCCCATGCACCCTGGCTATACCGTCGCCGACTTGAAGGACGACGCCTGAATCGTAGACATCAATGCTTCGTGCGAATCGAAGGATCTCCTCCTTCAACACATCGGATACCTCATCCGGACTGATCCTAACGTTGAACATGGCCTCACCTTACACGTTTGATCAGATTTTCCCTCAATTTCTGAAACGCCGTATCTATGGTTGCGTCTATCGTTCTATCCCCTATTTTTATCAGTATTCCGCCCTTGATCGATGGATCGACGCTTGTTTCAAGTCTTACCTTTCTACCTGTTAAGCTGGCGATCTTATCCTCCAACCTCTCCATCTGCTCCTGAGTCATCGGCACGGCCGTTACGGCTTTCACCACAAGTGTTCCTTCGAATCTGTCCAGCTCATCCTGAAAGGCGTTCAATATCTCAGGCAGGAGCTTCTCCCGCCGTCGCTCGACAAGGGTATCGAGAAAGTTCAAGGTGACGGCATGAAGCTTGCCCTCAAACATCTCCCTGATTATCCGGCTTTTCTCCTTTGGAGGTATCAAGGGGTTAGAGAGAAGCTGTTTGAACTCTTCCGAACCGCGCATGATCTCTCTCAGCGTATCCGCATCCGTCCTGACGTAATCCACGGCGGATTTAACCAGAGCTCTGGCGTATCTACGGGCTACTTCGGCTCTGGTCATTTGTTCTCACCCGGTCCTATCTCTGCGATTCCCAACAGAGAGGGGGTTAGCTGATCTATAAGCCTATCTATGAGGGATCGATGTTTTTCCTCGTCCAGATCCATCTCAACGATCTTTTCGGCTATGGCGATCGCCATCTCCGAGACGGTGGCTCTCAGCTCGGCCACAGCTCTTCTCTTTTCCCTCTCGATCTCATCCTGCATCCTTGCCAACTCCGCCGCTGCTTCCTCCCTAGCCTTGGCGAGGATCCTTTCCCTCTCGGCATTCGCCTCCTCCAGCACCTCTCTCAGCCTTGCCTGAGACTCCCGATCTATCTCCTGGAGCTTCCGCTTGACCTCCTCCTGCAGCTTTTCGACCTCCTCCTGTCTCTCCTGTGCGGCTCTGAACTGGGATTCTATCCTCTCCCTGCGCTCATCTATCAGGTGGATAACCCTGTTGAAGGCGAACCTCCACAGTATCAGGATCATTATCAGGAATCCGATCCCCTGGATGATTATCCCCTTGAGGTTAATCCCAAGCTGATGTAATAACCCTTCCATTTCATAATCACCAGCCTGATGATACCCGCACCGGGGTGACAGGCAGAATTAGATCGTCATAGACCCCGTTTTCCGCTGTTGCTCTCACGGTTACCTCACCTCTCTCACCCGGGGAAACCGTAAGGAAAGCGGTATACGTTCCGTCACCGTTATCGATGAGATCCTTAATCTTCCCATCCCCAGCGGTTATGGAGAGCTTCTGTCCTTTGAGGGGAATTCCATCCTTGTTCCAGACGGAAATCGTCAACTTAGATGTAAGCTCTCCCTTAGCTGAGGGTGCAAACGGTGATGCTTTGATCGAGACCTTCGCGGGACCCTTAGTCGTTTCCATCTTGGCGATCTCCTTAACGGCCTCCAGCATCTTATCCGAGTTGGGCAACTTAGCCTGCAGGATAAAGAAGGTCAGCAGGACGTAGATGACTAGCGACTCGATCAACGCAAGGCCGATGATCATAGTGAGCTGTATCCTCGGAGCCGCCTCCGGTTGCCTGGATATACCCTCAAGGGCGCTTTTCGTTGCAATGCCCTGACCTATAGCGGCTCCGGCCGCTGCTAGCGGTAATCCCAATCCGACCGCCAGAGCTAAAAGGGCAAAGTAAATCATCTTTTCCTCCCATTCAAATAAATTTTAATGCTCCTCCTCGCCTATAAACAGGGCGATGTAGATGGAGGTTAATACCGAAAAGACCAGAGCCTGCAGAAAGGCGGTTAAAAGTCCAAACAACATCATAGGTAGCTGGTATGGTATATACGGTATCTCCACCTTGCCCAGGATAAAATAGGGCGACATGCCGGCCAGAACGGCTATTATCGTATCCTCCCCGAAGATATTGCCAAAGAGACGAATCGAAAGGGATAATACCTTGGCAAGTTCACCTATCACATGCAGCGGGAACATCAGCGGCGAAAGCCACAACGGCTCCCCCAGAAAATGCTTGATGTACCTCCAAATCCCTATCTCCTTTATCGCTATTATCTGAACCCCTATCACGGCTATCAACGCCAAAGCAACGGTCGTGTTAAGATTGCTGGTCGGAGAGATGAAACCGGGGAACAACCCTATCAGGTTCATAAGCAAAATCGAGACGAAGAAGCTGACGACAAACGGGGTGTATTTACCGCCGATCGGGCCGAGGATATCTCTGAAGAAGTTGAACAGCCCCCCGATAAGCGCCTCAAACGCCACCTGGAATCTGCCAGTCGGTCGAAGCTTCATCCTCCAGGAGGATATAAGGACAAGGGATATCAGGATGATGAGGGAGAGGTAAGTGTTAAGGGTGAGATCAATCAGATTCAGCGTCTCCGGAGATGCTACCCTGGGATCGGGAAGCCATCCTTTCGGGAGGAGCTTGTAGGCGATGTATATCAGGATAGATCTGCTTTCATGTCCCATTCCGTATCACCAGCGCCCTCACTATCACCACTACATGTGCCAGCAAAAGGCCGAAGATAAGGGCGATAGGATTCAACCAACCCGAACGAACCAGAAAATAGAACAAGGCGGATATGGGTATATACTTTGCACCCATCAAAGCCCATATCACTCCATAACGGCATCCTTTGGAGAAAAATCGATCAACCGTTTCCTCGATGCTTTTCAGGACACCTATGCTCAGAAGACCGCCCACATCGAAGCTTTCACACACGCTCTTGGAAAGCTCCAGCAAAGGAAGAGATATCAAAACCAGAACGATGAAGGAGGCTATATATGTCTCCTTGAGAAATCTCTTACTCCTCCGATCTAAATGTCCCATATAACCCAGCGAAACCCACAAATATACCTAACATCGCCCCGAGCAAGGTCAGCCACGGATGAGTGCCAAACCGTCTATCCAGATATATCCCACCGAAGGCGCCACCCAGTATCGGCAGGAGCAAACCGAAGGCGATCCTCGCCAGCAGGTTTGCCCCCTTCTCGAACAAAAACCTCACCACCTCATTTGCCTTGAGCGATCATCTCTTTGATCTTCATCAATCTGGTCGTGTTTGACCTCTCCATCTCATCAAGCCGCATTCTGATATAAGCTATCGTATCCCGCAGATTCGGGATGAGCACGTACTCCAGGGCGTTAACCCGTCTGCGCGTCTTTTCGATCTCCTCGGCCAGGAGCTGCAACGCCCTTTCCATCTCTGCAAGCCTGATCATCTCGGGAAGCACCTCGGAATACAACTGCAATGCCGAATCCAGCTCGCCCGACGTGCTCAGGAATCCGTAAGCGTAAACATCTCCCTCAGAAGAGAGGGAAAACTTCGGCACCCTGAGGTTCATCACCTGTTCGGCCGAGACATCGATGGAGAGCTTCTGCTTTGGGAACATTATCGCCGCCTCCAGACTTGCCCTATCCATAACCGCCCGCGCCATCAGGAAAGCCGAATGGGCTTTGAGAAGCTTCGCCTCCACCTGTCTGCGAAGATCTCTGTTTTGAGCGATCAGATCCAGAAAATGCCTCATCAGCTCATCCTGTTTATCCTTGAGAAGCTTATGCCCCCTTTGAGCGATCTCCAGCCGTCTGCGGAGCTTAAGAAGCTCCATTCTGGTGGCGTTGACCTTCAGTATCATCTTGCTGCCACGGCCTCCTCAACCTTCTCCTCGGTTTCCCTCCTCTTTAGGAACTTGGGCAGGAACTCCTCCAGGTACTCCGGACGAATTCGCTTGAGCTCCGACCTCGGTATCATCGACAGCAATTCCCAGCCCAGATCCAGCGTCTGTTCTATGGATCTATCCTCATAAGGACCCTGATTGATGTATCTCTGCTCGAACTCATCGGCGAACATGTAATATAACCTGTCCATATCGCTGAGGGCTGCTTCGCCCAGGATCGCCTCCAGCTCCCTGGCCTGTAGGCCGCGATAGTAACACTGCAGCAGTTGATTGAACAGATCCGAGTGATCCTTCCTGGTTTTGCCCTCACCTATCCCTTTATCCTTGAGCCTCGAGAGGGATCTGGGCACATCGACGGGAGGATAGATGTGCTTCCTATGAAGCTCACGACTCAGAACGATTTGCCCCTCTGTGATATATCCCGTCAGATCGGGGATGGGATGGGTGATGTCGTCTTCCGGCATGGTGAGGATCGGGAACTGGGTGATGGAACCCTTTTTCCCTTTGATTCTACCTGCTCGTTCATAGATGGTTGACAGATCCGTATACATATATCCCGGATATCCTCGTCTTCCAGGGACCTCCTTTCTAGCAGCGGATATCTCCCGCAACGCCTCCGCGTAGCTGGTCATATCTGTCAGGATCACCAAGACGTGCATGTCCTTCTCGAAGGCGAGGTATTCAGCGGCGGTCAGGGCCAAACGCGGGGTGGCGATCCGCTCGATAGCGGGGTCATCGGCTAAGTTTATGAAGAGCACAGCGCGATCTATAGCTCCTGTTCTGCGAAAATCGCTGATGAAGAAATCAGCCTCCTCGAAGGTGATGCCCATGGCGGCGAACACGACGGCAAATTTCTCCTCCGCGCCTAAGACCTTTGCTTGTCTGGCGATCTGGGCAGCCATCTGGGCGTGCGGCAGACCCGATCCGGAGAATATCGGCAGCTTTTGACCTCGAACCAACGTGTTCAGTCCATCTATACAGGAGATCCCCGTCTGGATAAACTCCGAGGGGTAATCCCTGGCATAAGGATTGATCGGGTTGCCGTTGATGTCCAGCTTCTTTTCGGGGATTATCTCCGGACCGCCGTCTATCGGACGGCCCTGTCCGTCGAAGATCCTGCCCAGCATATCCAGAGAGACGGGCAGCTCCACCCCTCTTCCCAGGAAGCGCACCTTGCTTTGAAATATGTTCACGCCACGTGCGCCCTCGAAGAGCTGAACGAGGGCTCTATCGCCATCGACCTCCAATACCCTGCCATGCCGTATCTCCCCTGTTTGAAGCTCTATCTCCACAAGCTCATCGTATTTAACTCCTGCGACCTGCTCCACAAGCATAAGAGGACCGGCAACCTCGGTGACGGTGTGATACTCCTTGATCATCGCTTACCACCTCCTCCCTATGGGCTCAGGGCGTCCATCTGCTCGATCAGGCGGCGCTTTATATCATCTATCCTTTCCATCTGCTCCTCAGGCAGGAATTTACAGCGGGCGATCTCCTCGCGGATCTCAAGGTTGACGATCTTATCTATAGGGACACCCCTTTTGAGACATTCCTGTCCTTTGCGATAATAGGTAAGCACCAGATCGAGCATTTTGTACTGTTTCTCGAGAGAGGTATAGGTATCCACATCGTGGAAGGCATTTTGATGTAGGAAATCCTCTCTGACCGATCTGGCCCCCTCCATGATCAGACGGTTCTCCGGAGATATGGATTCCAACCCGACAAGCCTGACGATCTCCATAAGCTCGGCCTCTCTCTCCAACAGCCACATGGTCAGATTACGCATTTCGATCCACTCCTCGCCGATCTCCTGTTTGTAATACCCTTCCAGGTTATCCAGATAGAGCGAGTAACTTCTGAGCCAGTTGATGGCGGGGAAGTGGCGCTGGTATGCCAGCTCCGCATCTAAGCTCCAGAAGACCTTCACCACCCTTAACGTCGCCTGGACGACCGGATCGGAGAGGTCCCCACCGGGCGGTGAGACGGCCCCGATGATACTCAGTGCACCCTCGCGATTATCACCTCCCAGACATTGAACCCTTCCCGATCGCTCGTAGAACTCCGCTATACGAGTGCCCAGATAGGCCGGATATCCCTCTTCGCCCGGCATCTCCTCCAGACGACCGGATATCTCTCTCATCGCCTCAGCCCATCTGGAGGTCGAATCGGCCATCAAAGCGACGCTATATCCCATGTCACGGAAGTATTCACCGATGGTAACCCCTGTGTAGACGGAGGCCTCACGGGCAGCGACCGGCATATTAGAGGTATTGGCGATGAGAACCGTCCTTCTCATCAGCGGCTCGCCGCTTTTGGGATCGGTCAACTCGGGAAACTCCATAAGCACGTCCGTCATCTCATTGCCCCGTTCGCCGCAGCCGACGTAGATGATAATCTGAGCATCGGCCCATTTGGCCAGCTGATGGAGAAAGACGGTTTTACCCGAGCCGAACGGTCCGGGGATAGCTGCCGTGCCGCCTTTTGCGACAGGGAAGAGGGTATCGGTGATCCTCTGACCGGTCACAAGCGGTACGGAAGGGGAGAGCTTCTGCTTGACCGGACGAGGTTGGCGGACAGGCCATCTCTGCATCATCCTTATCTCCTCAAGCTCACCCGAATCGGTCTTCACGACAGCCACCGTCTCCTCCACGGTAAATTCCCCTTCTTCGATCCGATCGATCACGCCGCTTACCCCCGGCGGGATCATGATCCTGTGCACGACGAGTGTGCTCTCCTGCACCTCGCCGATCACATCTCCCTCAGCGACCCTATCGCCCCTTTTGACCGTCGGCGTAAAACCCCATTTTCTCTCTCTGTTCAGCCCCGGCACATCCACCCCTCTGGTTATGTAATCCCCCACCATATCACGTATGGTGTCGAGAGGGCGCTGGACGCCGTCGTATATCGATTCTATCAGCCCGGGACCCAGCTCGACGCTGAGAGGCTCTCCTGTCAGGAAGACAGGTTCACCGGGGCCGATCCCACTTGTTTCCTCGTAGACCTGAATCCAAGCCCTATCGCCTCTGATTTCGATGATCTCGCCGATGAGCCTCTTCTCACTGACCCTGACCACATCGAACATCCTGGCCTGATCCAGACCTTCGGCGACTATAAGCGGTCCTGAGACCTTAATTATCCTTCCTTCTCGCATCTTATCATTCCTCTTCCCCTAAGATATCAGCCCCTGCGGCTCTTATGATCAAATCCCTTAACCTTCTCATTCCCAAGCCGAGGGAACCCCTGTTGCTTGGGATAGGTGTGATGACGGGATAAGGCCTGGAACCCAACAGCATCTCCACTTCGGATCGATCGGGCATAACCTGTTCAGTTATGAAAACGATCCTGTATTGTTGCTGGACGGCTTCACTTATTGCCCGCATGGCCTGCTGGACGGTTTCGACCGGATAGATAGCAACGCCCAGTGCTTTAAATCCCATTATGGAATCCCTGTCGCCGATCATCGCTATCTCAGACATAGGGCTCCCTCAACCTTTCGCTTATCAGATCCATGGAAAGCTGATTTATCTTGCCGATCATGATTATCCGTATCAGCTTCACCTCGTGTTCCTTGGCGATCAGGTATGCGATCAGCGGTTCAATCCCGAAAGCCACATATTTAGCCGGTCTGATGTAGTCTATGAGGTATTCATCCATCAGCTTTTCAAAGGTCGTGAGCGATCCCGTCTCCACCAGTTCCTGCACTCCTAGCCCGATCACGTCGGAATAGGGCATCCCTTTTAGAAGGGATGGTATCTCGGCGATGTTCTCATCAAGCATTCGGAAGTATCCGGATTTAGGTATCAGTCCGCCTTCGACCAACACCTTCTCAAGCAATCTGGCGCTGCCTTCCAGGAATTTGAGTCTGACCAGGTTTCGAATATTCAAAAGGTCTATCGCCGCCCTGAAGTATCCGGCCAGGAATCCGTTGGGATATTCCTCAGCCCTTTTCAGCATATCCTCGAACGCCCGTCTTTCAACTGTCACGTCTATCATCTGCGGATCATGGGATTCCTCGTATTCGGTCTGGGCCTCAGAGAGGGTCTCCCTTAGATAATCTGGGAGCAGATCTACCCGACCCTCTTCGCCCATGGCGGCCTTTATCAGATCGAGCTCGATCAGTCCGAGCGGCACCAGAGCAACATCCTCTGCCTCCAACCCCATGTAAAACGCCTTCAGCAGTACTTTGAGGTTGTGGTAGTCCCATCTCACCCTGAATATATCGGTCAATCCCTTATTCTGCGACAGCTTATCTATCATCCGATAGGTTCTCTCCAACTCGGCGTTGAGGGCTTCCTCGAACTGGAGAGGTGAACTGAGGGTTGAGAGGAACTCCTCGTATGGTGAGTCCATCAACACCGATAAGGCCTCCTGAGCGGAAGGAGCCTCCATCATCCTCTGCAGCTCCGCCCTTGAAAGGAGTCTGGTCTCCAGCACCCTTATCTTTCCGACGGCGAAAGCGTATCTGGTATCCTCGCTGAACAGTTCTGGCAGATAACGCATCCCTCACTCACCGAAAAGGATCTGGCTGAGTTCGGATCTCATTTCATCTTTAGCCGCCTGGAGCAGGGCGTCAAAGCTGTTATTGAGTTCGATCTTGCCCCGGCGGAGGATGAAACCGCCGGAGAAATCGCCCGTCTCCTCGGCTATGGTGAGCTTGCCGGGCTTCCCTTCCGACTCGAGCTCCTTATTCAAGGTCTGTATAAACCCCTGACTGATTCGGGATTTATCCCTTTCACAGAGGATGATCTCCTCGTCTCCGTGCTCGACAACTTGTTTCAACATCTCCCGGATCAGCTCTCTATACTCCTCATCTTCCATCCTGAGCAGCCTCTCTAAGGCTATCTGAAAGACCTGATCTATCAGATTCTGTTTCTCCTGGAGGATCTCCTTGCGCATATCAAGTTGTGCCATCGAGATGAGCCGCGACTTATGGGTTTGAGCTTCACGACGAGCTTCCTCCAGGAGGTTTTCCCTGATCCGTTCTGCCTCTTGTTCGGCGCTATGGAGGATCTCCTCGGCCCTCGCCCTTGCCTCGGAGAGGATTTTATCGGCCTCTCTTCTAGCATCCTCTTCGATTTTCCTCAGAATGTCTTCAAGCGCCATAATCAGCCTATCCCGTCGAAATCATGGGTTGATGCTGTTGAGGAGGAAGATCGTGATGATCAGGCCCAGCACGGCATAGAACTCGACGAAGACGCCGAATACCAGAGCCTTACCGGATTGATCCGGCTGTTTTGCCGTCAGATCAACGCCCGCCGTGCAGACCCTTCCCTGTTGAATGGCCGAGACCAACCCTGCAAACGCTATGGGAAAGCAGGCGAACATTATCTGCAATCCCTGGGCTGTGGTCATTCCCGATGTGAAAGCGCCGAGCTTTGAAACGACCAGGAATGCCGCCACAAAACCGTATATCCCCTGAGTGCCGGGCAGTGCGACCAGAACGAGGTATTTCCCGAAGTTCCTCGGATCCTCGCTCATCACGCCCGCGCTGGCCGTGGCGGTGTAACGGATACCGAGCGCGGAGCCTATCCCCGAAAGGATAACGGCGGCCGCCGCTCCTATCATCGCATACATCATCCCCGAGGTGAACAGTTGACCCATTACCTCGCCGAAAGTGGTTGCCGTTGGCACTTTTAACCTCCGTAATAGTTTAAGATTATCTGAGATTCTCCAGATCCATCACGACGACATATCTGTTCTCTCTGGCAAAAGGCCTGAAGGGCTCTCCTCCGCCCTCGAAGAATTTCGTGAAATACTCCACAAACTGAAGCCTTGCAGTGTGGATAAAGCCGCCCAAGGCGTTTATCACGATGTTGAAGAGGTGCCCACCGATCAAAACGCCGATCATCAGAACCGGCCCGAGCCCCGGAACGCCGGAGATCATCTTGGCTATGGTGTTGACGACATGTGCGATTATCCCGGTGGCTAACCCCAAGGCGAAGAGACGCGAATAAGAAAGCACATCGCCGAAGACCCCTGATATCCCATACCAGTTGAAAAAGCCGTTTCCAATCTTACCCACTATGCTCTTGCTCTCAGTGTCCGAGAGGGCTATAATCCAGACGCTGCAGATCACAAATAGTGTCAGACCTATCTTGCGTAAATTGCCCGGCAGCAACATCACCGCCGCCGGTATCATAACTACCCAGGGCAGATCGGATCTGAAAGCATCTTTAAACTTTCGATCTCGCAGGGAAAGCAGAAATTTTATCAGGAAGCCAACCCACACCTGAACCACACCGATACCCCACGATATGTAGAGGAATTTCTTCTGGCCTTCAGGCGTTGACGGATCGACAACCATCAGCTTTGAGAACGGCTCCGGCATCTTAAATCCAAAGAATCCACCCGTCAATATTCCCGCCACAACCGTCATCACGCCCGACAGGAGCAATATCCCCATCAATTGTCTGGCGCCTCTGCCCTTGGCAAAGAGCTTTAACGCCAGGACGGATAGGAGTATCAACGTCAGTCCATATCCCGCGTCGGTCAGACATATTCCGAAGAAGAAGGCGAAAAACGGAGCGAAGAGCGGCGTCGGATCGATCTCCCTGTATCTCGGCATGCCATACAGGTTCGTCACCATCTGGAACGGCTCCACCAACCTGTTATTCTCGATGGCGACGGGCGGCTCCTCATCCGGTGCGGGATCAAAGGCGTAGATATCGATCTCCTTGAATCTACCGATCAGATCCTCGCGAAAATCCTCCAGATCCTTCTCCCTAACCCATCCCTCCACCATGAAGACGTGCCGCGTTTCCAGGAACGATTCCTGAACCTGAAGCTTTTGGAGGTTTTGGCTGAGATGGTCATAGAGAGCCATCAGCTCGGACCTATGTCTCGAAAGCCCTTTCGCCTCAGAGGCGATCTCCTCCTCCCTCTCCCTTATGCGTTTCTCTTCCTCATTCAGCTCCGACAGAATCTCCGACACCATTCCTGAATCCCTGGGAAAAGAGGCCGGGGTAAACCCATATTTGGCCAGGATCGGGTTTACGATCGGCTCCTCCTCTTTGAGGAAGGTGAGGACGAAATAAGCCTCCGTACCGGTGAGGTTGACAGTTTCGAGGTGATGATACGGAGTCGCCCCCTCCAGCTCTGAGATCATCTCCTGATATGCCGCTGATGGTATCGATCCGACCCTGACGGCCACCTTCTCGGTATCGCGCAGGGACTCTATCGGGACATCGAGGTTCCACCATATCTGCAGATTGGAACGATCGGCGTTGATCCTGGAAAGCTGGCCCTCCAGCCTGTTCACCTCGCCGGAGAGTTCATAACATCTGTCGGCTATCTCCCGCCACCTCGGCAGACTCTCGGGAGAGATGATCTCGGCGTATTGGGCGGGGGAGAAGACCAGCTTGCCTCCGGAAAAGGAGAACAGACCTCCCTTTTTCTCCTCAAACTGCCCCAGGTAATCTATGGCGAACTGAATCCTGGAGAGCGTTTCAGTGAGTTCCCTGATCTGTTGAGATCTTTCGGGGTCAGGTTTTATCTCCTCCGCCTCTTCGGTCTCCTCGCGGAGGTTCATGATGTGGATGACGCCCTTTTCATGAAGATAACCGACGATCTCATCCCTTAGGGAATTGTGGGCGATGATCTGAACCTTGCTCATCCGACAGACAGCCATCAGCCGCGAATCCTCCTGATGATCAGTGAGACTGCCTCTTCCATGCCAGCACTGGCTTTCTCCCTAAGATCGCTCTTGTGCGCCTCGTTTTTCTCTCTGAGAACGGCTATCTCCCTCTTGGCCTCCTCCTCAGCCTGTCGTAGGAGCTTTTCCCTTTCGGCCCTGACTTCCGCAACCGAGCTTTCCAGTATCTTTCGGGATTGTGCTTCGGCCTCTCGGATGATCTTATCTGCTTCCTCCCTAGCTGCCTGTATCATCTGGTCGGCCTGTATCTCGGCCGATCGGATCCTCTCTATCGTTGAGCCCAGCAACGTCGCACCTCAAATAAAGCGAATCGGATATATTTTCGCATATTTCAGGTATCCTGTCAAGTTACCCTTCGTCCTTCGGGTGTATGAAAATTTTGTAGGTAAGAGGGAGTAGACAAAGAGGCTAGATGAATATAAAATAACCTCCAAACTCAAAAGAGCCTGGAGGTGAAAAGATGAATAAAGATTTTGTATCACTTAT
>JAGGXZ010000176.1 GCA_021162805.1 Candidatus Poribacteria bacterium | reverse complement strand
CCGCCTACGTGAACGGTTCTCGCTTGGCGAGTAAGCATGGCAGGGTATCGCACCAGCCCTGTCTGGCAAAACCGTCACATTGCCGAGGTGCACCTTAACCCCGAAAGGGAGAGGCAGGAATGCCAAAGTACGGGCGAAAAATCTTTCGCCCGTACTCAAGTCTATCTGCCGCAATGGGATAGAAAGGAGGGAGGTTCCTCAACCGGCAGATAGGTCAGTTTGACACAGTTTGAGGAACCAGGTAAGAGCATGGAGAGGAAATGGGTGTTTCTAACGGTATTTTTCATATCGGCGTTTTGGCTTTACAACTTTCTCGGCGCTGCGCCGTCTATAGAGGCGCTAACGGACGGGAAAAAGGCGGGATCGAAAATGGGATCTATCCGCGGAATCGTGTCTGATGCTTCCACCAGGAGACCTATCCCCGATGTCAGGATCAGCTACATAGGCCCCAACGGGATAAAGGGGGAGGTCAAATCCGATCGGGATGGGAATTATCGGATCACCGATCTGCCGCCCGGAGAGTATACTCTAAAGGCCGAAAGGGAGGGGTATGTGCCGAGAAGTGATCTAAAGGTCCTCATTATGGAAAGAGGGGAGGCGCTCTTCGACATACATCTCCGTGAGGAGCCAAAGCCATCGGAGGACTGGGGTGCTATCCTTGAAAGCAGGCCGAAGCTTTTCGTGATCTGGATAGGATTCAACCCGTATGAAAAACCGTTAACGTTCAGGCTGAAGATCACCCCTCAATCTCTGGAGCTGAATGGCAGAAAGGTCTCCTCGGATGAGCTTAAAGCCGAGATCGCCAATTGGGCCAAAGGACATGAAGATGTGCAGGTGGGGATCTCAGTTGATGGGGAGATGACATGGGGTGAGGTGGCACCGATCCTGGCATCAATACATGGGGTTATCAACTTCATCCCGGCTCCCCCCGTAACCGGCGATCTCCCTGATAAGCTCATCGGCTCCATAGAGGATCTGAACGGAGATCCCGTCCCAGACGTTAAAGTCGAGGTATACGATGAAAAGGTGCTATTGCCTCCTGGGATGAAAAAGCCGATGAAAGTCGTCACGTCGGACGATAAAGGGCGTTTTGAGCTAGGCGGGCTGCCCAAAGGGATTTACAGGCTGCTCTTCATCAAAGAGGGGTTCATGAGGTGGGAGACACTGCTGCCAATTCACCCCGGGATGATGAAGGAGATAAGGGGGAAGTTCCTAATGATCAGGGTGGGGGAAAAGCTTCCGGAGTTCAAGCTCTCCTCGCCTTTTCCGTTGGAACTGCCCCTCGTCGAGCATGCCGGGGCCTTGCCCGTTTTCGTTCAGCCCGTTCTGTATATCAATGCTAAAGGCGAAATGGCGGTGGACGGACGGGTTATGGGAAAGCCCGACATCTCCGAGCTCAGCAGGGAGATATCAGATAGGGCTTCTATGTCCTGGCTCATCATAGCCGCTGATAGAGAGGCGAGATGGAGCTCGATCTCAGAAGTCCTGACTGAGGAGATGATGAGGGGAACGACAAACGTCGTTCTCGTGATCAGGAAGAAGGGATAGACTTATCGCGATCGGCCATTATGCTTCCGTTATGATCGCCCTTTTGAATTCCTTCCCTCCAACAGGGGCGGATGCTATGTCACTGGCTCGACGTTGAAGACACTCAATTCAGGGTCAAGCACGGTATTGAAAAGCACCATCGGATGATGTATAATGATCGCCCAAACTCAGCATAGCGTCGATAGATCATAAGGAGGGAGGATATGTCCTACGAGCTCTTCTCATTGGGAAGGATTCGTTCGTTTCACGGCAGAAAAGGGGCCCAGGTGGCCTTTCCGATAGGTGGGATAGGCACAGGGACGGTATCGATAGGGGGGAGAGGTGATCTGAGGGATTGGGAGATCTTCAACCATCCCGGCAAGGGGAAACTCCTTCCTATGACCTTCTTCGCCATATGGGCGCGGGAGGAGGGAGGTGAACCTGTCGTTAAGGTTCTGGAAGGTCCCATCCAACCGCCCTATACCGGCTCTCACGGGCTCGACAGACGTATGGTGCCGGGGTTGCCCAGATTACACCACGCCACCTTTCACGGCGAATATCCCTTCGCGTGGGTGCACTTCAACGATCCGGATCTGCCGGTTGAGATCGTCATGGAGGCTTTCAACCCATTTATCCCCCTTAACGACAGGGATTCAGGGATTCCGGTCGCTATAATCCGATATTATCTCGAAAACACATCTCAAAATCCTGTTGAGATCTCACTGGTCGGATCGCTCATGAACGCCGTGGGATATAACGGCCACGGCCAGATAAACGGGCCCGGCGGGGGATGGTTTGGAGGAAACCTTATCCGGTTCAGAAGGGATGGGATGCTCGTCGGATTGATGATGACCTCATCCAAATATTCCGAAGATGATCCCGCCTTCGGATCGATGGCGCTGACCAGTTGGTGGGATGGGGAAACGACGCACACGCCCAGGTGGTCCAGAGCCGGGTGGTTCGACGAATTGCAGCAGTTCTGGGACGATTTCACACATGACGGCAGGCTTGATCCCCTTCCTGAAGAGCCGTCGCCGGATGGCAGAACAGATATCGGCTCCTTTGGACTCATAAAGAGGCTCGCTCCGGGCGAAAAGGCGCCGCTTACCTTCGCCATCTCCTGGTATTTTCCGAACAGGGTGAACGAGTGGAACAGGGAGGAGGCGGTGCGCGGCAAGCTCCTGAGGAACTTCTACGCCTCCATTTTTCAGGATGCCTGGCATGTGGCGAAATACACGTTCGAAAACCTCGAAAGGCTTGAGGGTGAAACCAGAAAGTTCCACAGGGCTTTTTTTGAAAGCACGTTGCCGCCTTACGTGTTGGATGCCGTGTCAAGTCAGGCATCTATCATACGAACGAACACCTGTTTCCGCACCGATGACGGGAAATTTCACGCCTTTGAGGGATGTAGCGATGAGGTAGGATGCTGCCCGCTGAACTGCACGCACGTCTGGAATTACGAACAGGCCCTGGCTCATCTCTTCCCCCAGCTCGAACGCACAATGCGTGAGACCGATTTCCTGTTCAACACCGATGAAGAGGGACACATGGCCTTCAGGACGCTTGTACCGCTGGGGCTGGCAAGGTGGAACTTCAAGCCGGCGGCCGACGGTCAGATGGGATGCATCATGAAGCTCTATCGGGAATGGCAGCTTTCGGGCGACGATGAGTTCCTCAGGAGGATGTGGCCCGCCGCCAAGCGGGCTTTGGAATTCGCCTGGAAGGGATGGGATGCCGATAAGGACGGTGTGATGGAGGGCGAACAGCACAACACCTACGACATCGAATTCTACGGGCCCAATCCGATGATGGGAACCCTCTATTTGGGGGCATTGCTTGCCGGAGCGAGGATGGCGGAAGCGCTCGGCGAGAGGGAGAAAGCGGAGGAGTACCTGGAGCTGTTCGAGAAGGGACGAAGGAAACTGGACGATCTGCTGTGGAACGGAGAGTATTACGTGCAGAAGCACGAGGAGGTCATGACCAGAAGATATCAGTTCGGCGAGGGATGTCTCTCGGATCAGATGCTGGGACAGTGGTTCGCACACGTCGTGGGTCTGGGATATCTCCTGCCTCCTGAAAGGGTTAAAAGCGCCATAAAGGCGGTCTACAGATACAACTTCAGGGATAACCTCCTGGATCACTCCAACTGTCAGAGGACCTATGCCCTTCAGGACGAGAGGGGACTTCTTCTCTGCTCCTGGCCCCACGGCGGCCGTCCCCCGTTTCCGTTTCCCTATTCCGATGAGGTCTGGACGGGGATAGAGTATCAGGTGGCCGCCCATCTGATATATGAGGGGATGCTTTACGAGGGACTGTCGATCGTCAAGGCCGTTCGAGATAGATACGACGGGGAGAGACGGAATCCGTGGAACGAGATCGAATGCGGCAACCACTACGCCAGGGCGATGTCGAGCTGGTCGGTGCTGTTGGCCCTTTCGGGATACGCCTATTCGGCTCCGCAGAGGGCGATCTACTTCGCCCCGAGGTTCCGCCCTCACGACTTCAGATGTTTCTGGTCGACGGGATCGGGATGGGGGACTTTTTCGCAGATAGGATCTCCGAATGAGCAGTTCGATGAGATACGGGTTCTGTACGGCGAATTGGAGCTGAAGAGCGTGGAGTTTGCCTGGGCGGTCGGCGAGAGGCCTTCTTCGGTCACCCCTCTGGTCGTGAAGGGATCGGAGGTGATCGAGAGCTCCGTGGAGGAGGTTGACTCCCCGAGGAACGTCATCCTGATCAGATTCGCCGCTCCTATCGTCCTTTATGAGGGCGAGTCGATATCCATCAAGATGAAGGCGTGAAATCAGGTCATTTGTCGTCATTTATAGTCATTAGTCGTCATTGAAATAACGGCGCAGCTGAATGAGCTAATGACTTATAAATGCGCTCATATTATCGTTAAGTGTAGCAGAGATCTGAGAGGTCAGAAGTGCTTATTTCTTAGAGTTGGAAGGAGACAGGAAACAGGAGGCAGGTTTTCCCACGCTTATGAGCTTGCTCATGCCGGTCGCAATGCGCCCTACGCAATACGTCTCTTTCCTCTCCTTGTCACCCTGTCTCCCCTACTTCCTGCCTCCTGTCTCCTATCAGTGATACCGCTACACTCAAGGGAAATAAGAGCGTATAAATGACCGGATAATACAGGGGAGGGATGGGAGATGCTGGTTGGGGAGAAGGTGCGCCTGCGGGCGCTTGAACGGACCGATATCCCACGCCTCGTCAAATGGCTTAACGACCCGGAGGTGAAGCGGTACCTGAGAATGTACTGGCCTATGTCCCAGGCCGAGGAGGAGATCTGGTTCGAAAGACAACTCAGCAATCCAAACGCCCGTATCTTCGCCATCGAGGCCGAGGACGGAACCCATATAGGGAATATAAGCCTGGATGAGATCGACTGGAAAAACCGGAAGGCCATTATGGGCATAATCATAGGCGAGAGGGATTACTGGGATCAGGGCTACGGCTCGGATGCCGTTAAAACCCTGCTCTCCTTCGCCTTTCATGAGCTTAACCTGAACAGAATTGAGCTCTCGGTCTACGATTTCAATCCCCGCGCCATACGATGTTATGAGAAATGCGGCTTTGTGATCGAAGGGCGACTACGACAATCCATCTTCCGTAACGGGCGTTATCATGATGAGCTTAAGATGGCCATACTGAGGGAGGAATGGAGATGTCAAAAAGGATGACGTTAAAGGCCTGGCTTACTCTTCTGATACTCGGCTTCGCCGTATCCTTATCGGCCGAAGCCGAGCTGAAGGTGGAGATCACCCAGAACTCGAAGGTCATCCCGATCTACGACGTCCTCGAGATCACCTTCCACCATGAGGGGAGATACGAGAACCCGTTCTTCGACGTCACGATCGAGGTTACGTTCACCTCTCCTGGCGGGAAGAAGGTGCATGTCGGAGGGTTCTTCTACGGTTCGTCGGAGAAACCGAGGATAAAAGTCTATAGAAAGAACGGACGGCGAAAGGTCGAGTATATCTTCGGGAAACACGATCTATGGAAGGCGAGATTCGCCCCATGGGAGCTGGGGCGGTGGAGATACACCTATACTTTCTCGAACGTTAAGGGTGAAAGGGTAACCGGAGAGGGCGGCTTCACCTATGTTGAGGACGCTTTCCCGCTCGAGCCGGAGGAGTGGCAGGATAAGGACGGCGATCTCATCGGGGATAACCTGGACGCGGACGATAACGGTGACGGGATAGGGGACGATGAGAACCACAACGGTATACCCGATTATCAGGAGATGGATTTCGACGGGGACGGCGTGCCTCGGGCCCGAGCCGTTCCCTGGGATGCCTTCCCATTTGACCCAAAGGAGTGGCGGGACACGGACGGAGATGGGATAGGCGATAACGCCGATGTCGATGATGATGGGGATGGATGGAGCGATGATGAGGAGAGAAGGGCGGGCACCGATCCACTGAATAGGTTGAGCTTCCCACAAACCAAGGATCACTGATCGTTGAAAAACCGCTATGGTGATGTCATGAGAGCATAGGGGAAGTGCGTGCCGCTATAGGTATACCCACCTCGGTAAAAGAGCCTCCTGAAGCTTGCTCTGCATATGCCTGTTGGAAATTTTTTGTTAAAAATCCCCGGAAATCCCCCTCTATATATATGGATGAGATATCCGGAGCACCGGGATCTGACAGGGGTGGGGGCCATGAATCTGATCAGGCAAGGTGAAGGAAATGACGTATCTTGCTGCTTTTCTGGTGACGGTGGTTTTGGCGGCTTCAACGGCATCGAACGATATAAACGATGTGCTTATCGAGGGGATTAAACATTACGACGGGATGCTCCGATCCTATACGGTGGCAACTGAAGAACAAATCATCTATTACAAAGACCCGCTGAAGGATAAATTCCTGTCCAAACCCATTAAGAGAACCTTCTGGGGCAGATTCAGCGCTGATGGCCATCTGAAATCCGTGATCAGGAAAAATATCGAGGTTTTACCCTCAGGGAATGTGAGGATGACCGTGGAGAAAAAGACGATCTTCGACGGCGAGAAGGTCATCGAACAGATCATCTACAGCTACGGCCATCGCCTCCCAGGCAGGGAGTATCATATCTTCCCTCCCTCCACCTACAACCCCTTCAAATCAGAGGATTTCGATCCCAAATACTGGCTCGGCTACTACGGAACCCCTCTCGGCAAGCTTCTGACGGGAAACACGGTTTCGGATATCTCCTTCCGGGAGGAGCTCATCAGCGGGGAGAGATGTTTCAGGATCAAAGCGAAGCGATCGAATAGAGAGCTTGAGTTCCTGGTTAACACGGAGCGGGGATACAGACCACAGGAGGTGATCATCCGCAGGGAGGGAAGGTGGACTCGGATAAAGATCCATCTTGTATCGGATGGTCACGGAATCTGGTATCCCTCTGAGGTGAAACTCAAGGACTACGATGGCCCGTTTGATAAGGGGAAGTTGCTCCTTGAAAAACATGTGAGGTTCACCCGATTTAAGGGGAATACGGAGATACCCCGACGACACTTCATCGTTGTTCCGGATGAGTTTGACTCGGTGTATGACCACAGGAGATTCAGATAAGGAGAGTAGCGATGTTCTGGATGATCTTTTTACTGATAGGAGCTCTATCGGTATCAGAGGCAGTTAT